>JAQVQN010000430.1 GCA_028701555.1 Kiritimatiellia bacterium
GGGAATAATATCCCTGAAAATATGCAAGGGAGTTCGCTCCTACCACTATTAAACGGAACAAGTAAGAGTATTCGTGATAATCTTGATCCTCAATACGACTGGCCACGGCAATGCGTTCGTCAGGATTTTCCGAATTGATTGACGCGCAGCCAGCACCAAACAGAGCTAGGAGCAGCAGGCAAGGACAGTACTCGAACCATATTGACCGCATCACGGCATCAGTTCCTTTTTCAACAACTCATACCGGGCACGTGCCTCCAGGGCTGAATTCCGACCGTCGGTCAGAGCTTTTGCCACGCTATTGGACACCGCTTTGGTGTCTTGAACCGCTTGGAATTTGGCAAATTGAATATAGGCCGCTTCCAAATCCTCGTCGAGTTTCGCTAGCACCATAGCCAGTTCATTCCGCTTCTGCCCCATCTTCTGGTAATCCTCGTCGTCCTCTGCCTTTTTACCCATGGTTTCCATTGTCTTTTTCAAGACCGTCATGCGTGCTGAAGAATCCTCCATGAGCGCCCGGATGTCTCTAACCGTAGACCATAACTCGGGCGCATGTTCGACAGCGAATTCCCTCAAGGCGCTTTGCCGCGTCTCCACCGCCGTACTCTTCGACTGTGCCTCTTTCGCATCCAGTTCCCCTAGCACCGCCACTCGTTTTCTCTCTTGCTCTTCAATCGCTTTTCTTCTGAGCCTCTCTTGCTCCTCCATTTCCGCCTTTGCAACCCGAGCCTGCTCGGCCTTGTGTTCCTTTTGCACGCACGAATACGCAAAGGCGATACAGACCAGCAACACAAGAACAACAACAACACAATAGCCATCTTGGTTATTCTTCATGACACTTTCCAACGGATGCTACTCGCCCCCGTTTACCATCGAAACACACCATGCCGATTTCAGGACTGCAAGCTTGACTGTCCTGAAAAGTTTCCGGTCTTGTTACTTACCCATGATTTTTTCAAAGTCGCTGTTCAGTTTGGAGGTCACCGTTGGCAGCACCATATCTTCCAACGCGGGTTCACCCGCTCCAGACACAAGCGCATTGCTGATGTCCATCATGGCGTTAACCGTGTCCTTGATACCGTCAATATCGTCAATCGCCTTCTTCACCTTTGCGACTTCCAGATCCAGCGACAACTTACGTTTCAAGGCGCTAACTTCTTGCTGTTTCTGGGCGATCTCGGCGAGCTTTCGTTCGAGTTTATTGACGTTTTGCTGATGCACCGAGACCAACGTTACGCAAGAATCGACCTTGCCGCTCGCTTCAACGATCTTGCGTTTCAACTGCTCTTCCGTCACAGTTACGCCATTCAATTCCGCTGGCCATACGCCGGATGTAGACACCTCTCTGTATTTGGCCTTCGCAGTATCGAGAAACTTTTGATAAAGCTCACGCTCCTTCGCTTGGACTAAAGTTTCGCGGCTCGACTGATTCATTTTAATGCCAAGCGCCAGCAACTGTGTATCTAACCGTTGGACGATTACCTCGCATTCCTTGATCGCCGATTGCAGGTAAAGCACCGGCTCCTTCTGAATGTTATCCGTTGTCCATTGCGTGTCCTGACGCTTCTGTTCAGCGACACGGGCCTTTTTGATGATCGCAGAAGTCGTGTCGACTTCCGTCGTCACCACAGTTTGTGGAGACTGTGGTTTGGGTTCAAGTTTGCCTTTGATCTCGTCGATCACAGGTACGCGGACTTCACAGCCGGCGCATAACCCTATCAATATCAGAAACAAAAAAAACCTATCGTTTGTTAAAACACTCATTTTGCGCATCTTTCCTTATTTCGAAGGTTCAACACATCCCGCCAATTGACCCAGAAACGCAAAAAAGAATAAATAACCCAAAATAAGACCAGTGTAATATAAGAGTTTGGCAAAGGCATGACCCTTAGCTCTTGATTTTTTAAGTCCCTTATGACCAGCCAAAATAGTGATAAAAGGCGGAACTACAGCCCACCAATTGCCACCATTAACACCGACCCCTCCTATGAAAAAACCGATCACCGAAAATCCGATATACCATTTTGCAAAGGCATCACCCCAGCCCTCCGCCACCCGCTCTTCTTGACGTTTTTCGTCAACTATTTGTTTGTGCTCTCTCTCACATTTTGGGCAGCAATAAGAACCGCGACCATCAAAAGTGTTGCCACAATACTCGCATGCTTTTGACATTTTAACCTCTCCTAGTGCCCATGTGATCACTTTAGGTTAAAACGGACAGAACCTGCGGCCTTTGCGGGCAATAAAAAGGGCGCGGACTCCAGTCCGTGCCTCATCCAAGGTACCGCCAAGCACCCGTAACGAAACACGAGGCTGGAGGCGCGCCGAGCGGCGCGCCCCCGAGCATCTCGCTTCGTTACATCAAAACTTGGCGGTTTTAGGATGAAGCGTGAATGCGCGTAAGCGCAAAATCAAATTGTCGAATCGTCTCTGCTGTTCATCGCCGCAACGCGTGCGGCCGGATTCCTTTCCGCAATCAATACTGGTCTATAATTACTCGTTCTTTGAAAAAATGTAAACCGTTATTTTTCAGGGTGCAAGGTTGATTTTTTGGTTCACGCGATTCTGACCTGCTTGCGGTCGCCGATGATGTGGCGCCAGAGTTCGTCGTATCTGCCGGACATGTAGGCGACGCGGAAGGGCAGAAGCGCATCCGCC
>JAQVQN010000431.1 GCA_028701555.1 Kiritimatiellia bacterium
AGCGAGATCATGACGCAGTTCAAAGTGTCAATCACGCCGACAGCGCCAGCGGTCTATATGATCATCGACCTGACCCAGTCACCCGGTGCCGCCGGACAGATCGAGTATGTTTACGAGGATGACCTGCATGCCGGAACCTACGGTGCGGTCGAAACCAACTTCGTCGCTGGCATCGAATCTCTGATCTGGACCGGCGTCACCAACAACAGCGCCTACAAAGAACAGAAGATGGTCCTGCGACGTGTCAGTGCCGGCAGTGTCACTCCCGCATCGGGGTCGCCCATAACTGTCAGCAAGGACTTTTATATCGCGGTCTTTGAAACAACCCAGAACCAGTGGATGCGCATAGACGGCGCTTACCCCGCATCCGGTTATACCGGCAACCGAAATCGCCCTGTCGAGAAAATCGCTAGCTACGAACGCTTGCGCGGCAGTACTGCTGACGGCGTCAACTGGCCGTCCACCGGCGACTGCGTGAGCCCATCCAGTTTTGTGGCGCAAACCCGCGACAAGACCGGCGTGTCTGGCTTTGACCTGCCGAACAACAGCCAATGGCAATACGCCTGCCGTGCAGGCACCAGCACTATCTTTAACGATAACGCCTCCGACGCCACCACCGCAGAGATTAACGGCACCAACCAGTGGCTGCATGTCCTCGGTCGCTATAAGGGCAACGCCAGTGGCATTCCCTCCGTGGTAGGGTCTTACAAACCCAACGCCTGGGGAATTTATGACATGCACGGCAACGTGCAGGAATGGACCCTCGACTGGTATGCTGTGGGCTCTCAACGCACTCGCCGCGGCGGTTCTTGGCTGTATGAAGCGGGCCGTTGTTTTTCCGGATTCTCAAATGGAACAGTCCCTAACGATACTGACAACTTTTACGTAAACGGCTTCCGTTTTATCATCAATCTGGAACCGTAAACGGCGCTTATCCTTAATCGCCGTCTGAACACGGCACTAGAAACTGGTGTTCAGACGGCAGATTTTTTAAAACTTTTGCGGCGGGGCGACATGCGCAATCTCAATAAAAATATGTTTTTTTACATTTTGTGTTTCATGACAATGGCCTATGGTGTTCTCGCCGACGGCATGCCCTGCCGGTCTGTCGTGCATGACCGGGTCGAAAAGGCATGGAACACTAGCTGGGGTAAATTCTACAAGCGCGAGACCAACCTGTTTTATGACTATCTCACCAGTTATGAGCTCGGCAAGGAGCTGGCGCATCTGCCGAACACAGACGAGATTAGCCGTCAACACCCCAACACTTGCGGCTACGGCACAGGCATGGAGGACGGCATGATCTCCGCTGGCGTGATGCTGACTCTGATCACTGACCGCTACGCGGTGACCGGCGAGGAAAACATGCGCGCGTGCGCGTATGAGGTGTTCAAAGGCATCCGGCGCTGCACATTCGACCACGGCGCGACCGGCTTTGTCGCCCGTGCCGTCTGCCATCAGGATCTCAGAAGCATCTATATCAGCTCTTCGCGCGATCAGTACACGCACGCTGTACACGGTCTCTGGCATTACTTCAAGAGCCCGCTGCCGGATCCGGCAATCAAGCAGGAAATCGGCGCGGTCGTTTCGGCCATCGCCGACCGCATGATCCGCAACGTCATACCGGAAAACAATTACTGCTCGCTGCGGGCGGACGGCACACGCGACGACCGCGGCATCAGCCGGATGTGGATGGTTAAGTGGCATGAGGCCGCGCGCCTGCCCATGATTTATGCTGCCGCCTGGGACATTACCGGCAACCAAAAATACTACGACGAATACCGCAAATACATTGAGCCTGCTATCAACCAGTCGCTGGATGAGTTTGAGAATACCCTGGAAGCGACCTACGCGCTGCTGCAGATGCAGGGGTCGCTGGAACTGCTGCTTCAACTGGAGACCGATCAAACGCTTCGGCAAAAGATCGGGCAGACCATGGCTCTACTTTCCGCGCGTTGCGCACAGCGCGCGGAAAGCGCCACCCGGCTGAGCATGTCACTCGATCTGAGCATGGTGGCACCCGACTGGCGAGTGAGCGGCGGTCTTGTCCCTCCCTACCGCACGGTCTGGTATTGCATACGCGAGGCCGGCGAGGCCTTTACGGTTCAGTTGATGGACGCGAACCATGCTTTCACACCGGCGCAACTGAACATGCTGATCCAGTGCATTGTGCAGCTTGATTACGACAGGGTCTCGAGTTGCGGCATTTATAACCTTCAGGCCGCCTACTGGAAAGCCCGCCTGCGCGGCATTGGGTTCTGACCCTTGTCTACGCCCTGCCCTTTTCCGGTGCCGTTTCAAAGAGGGCAACGCGCGGCCGCGCGGCCGCGCAATTTGCTCTTTTTTCTTTGATTTTCCATCCTGAATAAGTATATTTCTTCGCGTCACTGATACTTTTGGGTTCTTTTTTAGAAAAGAAAGGATTTTTGTAATGAATCACATGAAGCTGTTTGTTGTATCCGCAATTATGACCGCCTTCACATTCGGCGCTTTTGGAGATGAGGTCATATTCAAATCCGGCGACCGCCTGACTGGCACGGTAAAATCTGTCGCCGACGGCAAGATGCTCTTTGATTCCAAAGTGGCCGGCGCGCTGACCCTCAAGACCGAGGAGATCGAGACCTTCTCCACCGAAGCGCCGATTGAGATCGTCAAGG
>JAQVQN010000432.1 GCA_028701555.1 Kiritimatiellia bacterium
GCCTCTGGCTCGCCCGCGCGCTTCACCTTGACCTGTTGACCGCACATTCACCATTTTTCATAAGCCCCGCATGTGGCAAATAATACTCCCGCACCGCCGGTCGCGGCAAGCAAATCCCGTTCTCACTTGCTCCATGTGTTGTACTTTTTTTCGCGATCATACTCTTTGTCCGTCCCGGCGCCCGCGCCCGGCATCTTGCCTCCGCCGCCGATGCCCTTCATGGCCGCGTCGCCCTCCTCTTCCTCATCATCCCCTTCCGCGCCGCCCTTGCCGCCGCTGAACAGGCTCACAAGCTTGTCTTTAACCGCTACGACTGCGCCTTTGGCCACCTTGGGCGCGGCCTCTTTGGCTATGTAACTGGCAAGCTTGTCCGGGTTGTTGGCCATGTCGGTGCTCCAGGCGATCAGCTCATCCAAACTTTTGAACCCCAGATTCTTCATCAACTGCTCGGTGTCCAGCTCCGCTTCGACGTACATGCCCGCCCCCAAGCCGACCGTTGCGCCCATGCCGGCCTTAATGCGCACCTTGCCGTCAAAACCGATGGTGACCATGGCTGTGGCAGTGGCCGAGGCGCCGGCCTGTGCCCTGGCTGTGACTTTCACAGAGGCTTTCGCCCCGAAAAGGGTCAGGTTCATGTTCAGCGAGGCCTCGGCGCTGACCATGGCCTCGGCTCTGGCGTCGAACCCGATCGTGATCCCTTTATCGTCAATGTACGCGCCGATTTTGGCCTGCGCTTTCAGTATGGCCTGGATCTTGGCCTCGGCCTGCGCGCTTGCCCCGAAATTCTCGTCGCCCGCCTGAAAATTAGCCAGCGCTTTGAGTTCAGCCTCGATCCCGAGCGCCAATTCGACCTTCCCGCCGTTTTTACCCATCTGCACATTAGCCGTGCCTTCGGCATTGACCTTGCCGCTGACGTTCATGTTCTCGTTGCCGGTCTTAAACCCTTTTTCGACCCTACCCCCGCCTTCATAAACGGTATGGCCGTCCTTCAGCTCGCCGCCGCCCATCTCCTTGTCGCCGGCGTTACTGTAGGAGGTGGAGGTGCTCGAACTGCTGGAGGCCTCGTTTTTGGCGGCGAAGGTGCCGCCCTGCGCGTTGCGCTTGGCGGTGCCGCCGTCATACGACTGGCTGCTGCTGGAGGTCTTGGTGGTTGTGGTCTGGCCGCCGCTCTTGTCCTGCGTGGTCGTGGTGGTCGTCGAGGAACTTGATTTGGTCTGCGCCGTACCGCTCAACGCCACTGTTGTCGCCAACAGCGCCGCGATCAGGTTAATCCCTGCGCGCCTGATCATGCCCTTAAACGCTTTTATGTTTTTGGGGTTCATGGCTCACCGCCTTTCTTAAAGACTCTTATCCGCCGCCTTCCATGCCGGATCGATGCCCTTAGCTATCTTCTCAAGGTCGTCGATGAGTTTCTTGGCCCGCTCCGCGGCCTCGCCGCGGCCTTTGGCCGCGCTGAACAGCAGGCGCACGCCGCGAACGTGGTCTTTCTTGCTGATCACCAGCGCGCGCCCCAGATTGTACTGGGCCTCGGTGTCGAGGGGGTCGGCCCGCACCGCGGAGATGTAGCAGGCCAGCGCGGTCTTCTCGTCATCGCGCTTAGCCGCCAAGATGCCGAGATTGGTCCAGGCGCCGACCATGCCGCGGTCGAGCTTGACCGCCTCGACATAACTCTTCTCGGCGGCCAGCCCCTGCCCCTGCCGCTCTTGCACGCGCCCCAGCACAAACCAGGCTTTCGCGTCTTTCGGAAATGCTATGGCGGCCTGCCGCGCCTGCTCTTCAGCCGCGGCGGTCTGCCCGGCCTTCAGCAGCAGGGCAGCCAGATCGGTGCGCACGCCCGGCTCCCGCGGCAAAAGCGGCAACAGCTCGCGCAACTCCTTCAGCGCCTCCGCGTCATGCCCCTGCATGGAGCGCGCGCGCGCCAACTGCAGCCGCGCCTCGGGCCAGCCCGGCCGCTCGGCCAGCAGCTCGCGGAACACCTTCTCGGCTTGCTCAAAAATCCCGGCTTGCAGATACCATGTGCCTAGTCGCAGACGCTCTTCCGGCGATCCGTCGGTGGTCTTGACCATGGACTGCCACAAGCCGTCCTGTTTCCCGTTCTGACCGGCCGTGTGGTAGAGCTGCGCCATCATCTGACAGGTCTGCTCGTTCTTAGGATTCAGCTTGAGCGACGCTGCCAGGGCCTTGACGGCGCGATCCAGCTCGCCGGCGGTCAAAAGCAGAGAGGCCAGATTGTTAAGGGCCATGCCGTGCTGCGGGTCGATCTCGACCGCCTTCGAGAAGGCCGCCACGGCATCGCCGAGCTTGCCCTGCTTGAGCAGCGCGGCGCCGAGGTTGTTCTGCGCCATCGCGTGCCGCGGGTCGGCCTGCAGCGCCCGCCGGTAACTGGCTTCGGCCTCTTCGGGCTTGCCCTGCATGAGCAGGATGTTGCCAGCGTTGTTGGCGGCTGTCGAGACCAGCGTCAGGGCTTCCCGCTCTTTGACGCTATCGGACGCCGCCAGCACCCGCCGGAACGCCACCAGGGCATCGTTGTAAAGCTCCTTCTCCAGCAGCTCCAGCCCTTTGTTGTAATCGATCA
Source organism: Kiritimatiellia bacterium (assembly GCA_028701555.1). Taxonomy (GTDB): domain Bacteria; phylum Verrucomicrobiota; class Kiritimatiellia; order RFP12; family UBA1067; genus JAQVQN01. The sequence continues at coordinate 2,576 of JAQVQN010000432.1, forward strand.
TCATCCTCTGCACCGCCACCGGCAAACGCTCGTCCTCCTCAGCGGCCGACGCCACGCGCAGGGCGCACACCACAAGC
>JAQVQN010000433.1 GCA_028701555.1 Kiritimatiellia bacterium
CCGGCCGTGTTCGGCGAGGCCGACCAGTTGGCGTTTCTGGGCCGGACAGACATGCCGCAGGGTGAGTTCTGGTACACGGGGCAAGATGACCGGCGCGGTCGTCCCCTCAACCGAGCACCTGCCAACACCGCGCACATCTACGGCAGGCGGCTGGCAGCGGTTGAAGCTTTCACGCACATGGTCAGGCACTGGACGCCATACCCAGCGATTTTAAAGCGCAGCGGCGACGAGGCGTTCATCGACGGTGTGAACCAATTGGTGTGGCACACCTTTACCTGTTCGCCCAAAAAATTCGGCAAGCCGGGCAGCGAGTATTTCGCGGGCACGCACATCAACCCGAAAGTGACGTGGTTCGAGCAGTCCGCGCCGTTCATCACTTATCTTGGCCGTTGCCAGCACATGTTGCGGCAGGGACTGTTCGTGGCGGACGTTTGCGCTTATGTCGGCGACTTGCCTTATCAGCACTGGGGGCGCTTCATCAACAAATGGAGTGCGAAGGCCACGATGGAACTGCCGGCCGGGTACGGGTACGACGTGATCAACAACGAGGTGCTGCTGGAGCGGGTGAGCGTCAAGGACGGCGAGATCGTGCTGCCGGACGGCATGCGCTACCGTTTGCTGGCAATCGACTTGGATGACGAGCGGACCTCGCCCGCGGTGCTGCGCAAGATCGCCGAGCTGAAAGAGGCGGGAGTGCCGGTCGTATTCGGAAGCCGCAAGCCGCAGCAGGTGGCCAGCGTTGCGGCGGAGGCGGAAGAGGTTCAGAAGTTGGCGGAGAAGCTTTGGGCGGGTTCGCCCACGCTGGAGGCGGCGCTGAAGGCCAAAGGGCTCGCGCCGGACTTCGAAGGGCCATTCGAGTACACGCACCGGCGAGATGGCGGCACCGAGATCTACTTCATCGCCGGCCACGGCAAGGCCGCGTGCACCTTCCGCGTCAGCGGCAAGCGGCCGGAACTGTGGGACGCTGTGAGCGGGCGCATCGAGGCCGTGCCTTTCGAGACCACGCCCGACGGCCGCACGCGCCTAGCGCTCGACCTTCCGGAACACGGCTCGGCCTTCGTGGTGTTCCGTGCCCAGACTCAGGCGTCAGCCGTCGCCAGTCGCGGGTCGAACGTCGCCAGTCGCGAGGTTGCCAATCTGCCGGGCTCCTGGGACGTGACATTCCAGACCGGGCGCGGTGCGCCGGAGCGGGCCGTATTTGACAAGCTCATCAACTGGGCCACGCACGCCGATCTGGGTATAAAGCACTTCTCAGGCACGGCAACCTACCGCAAGACGTTCGAGGTGACCGCGCAGCAGGCTGGCGGTAAAGCGGTGTTGCAGTTGGGCTCGGTGGCGGCGCTGGCGCAGGTCTGGCTTAACGGCAAAGATCTGGGGATCGTCTGGACCGCGCCTTGGCAGGTCGAGCTGACCGGCGCGCTCAAAGCCGGGGCGAACGAACTCAAGATCGAGGTCACCAACCCTTGGGCTAACCGGCTGGTGGGCGACGCGGCGCTGCCGCCGGAGCAAAGGATCACTCAGAGCAACATGGCCTTTGAGAAGGGCAAGCGAACTCTCAGGGCGTTTCAGGGGTTCGCCTCGGAAGATATGCTGCAGCCGTCAGGCCTGATGGGGCCTGTGCGCCTGGAGTTCTTCTGAAGCGGCCGGAGACTGACAGTGCTGACGACAAGCTCGTAGACGCAGCGCCATTAATGGTCAAGCGCGGGGTGATGTGCGATTGTGCGCGTTTCCCGGACAAAGACGTGCCAGACGTTGAGGTTGTGCATGCACAATATTCAAATACGGCTTGCTTTGCGGGTTGAAATGTGAGAATTGTTGGGGGTGATAAACGACCGGGTAATAATAGCGGTTAAAGCGGCGGCAGCGGTCTTGAGCGGGGTGCTGCTCTGGACGGCGTTTCCGCCGCAGGCGCAGGCGGACAGTGCCTGGATGGCGCTGGTGCCGCTGTTTCTGGTGATCAGGCACAGCCGACCGGAAGCCGCGGCGGGCTGGGCCGGTTTCACAGGGCTGGTTTTCTGGCTGTCGACCTTAAGCTGGTTTCCGGCGATAATCAAGAACAACGGGCCGTGGCCGCTGGTGCTGGCGGGGCAGGCCGGGCTGTCGGTCTGGTGCGCGGCATGGATGTCACTGTATGCCTATGCCTCCTGCTGGGTTTGGCGCTGGGCTGGCGCGGTGCCGGGGTGGCGGCGCGTGGCGGCGGCGCTGGCGGCGGACCCGCTGATGTGGTCGGGCACGGAACTGCTGAGGGGGTGGCTGTTTTCGGGCTTTGCCTGGAACTTCCTGGGAGTCAGTCAGGTGGCCAACCTGCCGCTGATCCAAGTGGCGTCGGTGGTTGGTGTGTACGGTGTTTCAGCCCTGCTGGTTCTGGTCAACGGCGCGGTGGCCAGTATGCTCGCACGCGCGGTCGGGCCTTTGGTGCTGCGTCTGACGCATACGGCCGGGGAGTGCGAGGCAACGTGGATGGCGCGGCGTCCGGGTTGGGCCGGCCGCGTCTGGAGTTCTGTCGAGAGTTTTGCACCGCTGGCTTTGGTGCTCGCGTGCTGGTTCTGGGGACTGGGCCGGGTTGAGTCCTGGCGCAGGCTGGAGCAAAGCCTGCCGGTGTGGAGGGTGGCGCTGATCCAGCCCAATTCGCCTTGTATTTTTACGT
>JAQVQN010000434.1 GCA_028701555.1 Kiritimatiellia bacterium
TTTGATGCCCGCTGTTTCGAGCGCGGAATACACGTCGGAAAAGGCGGCTGGTTGGCATGTGACGGTGAAACCGCCCTCTTCGGAGTCCATGTCGTCGGCACCGGCATTGAGGGCCACCTCCATGAGGCTGTCTTCGGTCAAGCCATCTGCGGCGGGAACCATGATCGTGCCTTTGCGTTCGAAGCCGCGCGAGACCGCTCCGAGACCCGCGAAATCAGAGTTGTTCTTTTTAAAGATGTTGCGGACTTCAGCAGCCGCGCGGTTCTTGTTGTCGGTGAGCACTTTCACTACCAGGCCCACGCCGCCTTGCGCGTAGCCCTCGTAAGTGATCTCTTCGAGGATGTCCGCTGCCAATTCGCCGGTGCCCTTCTTGATGGCGCGATCGATGTTGTCGTTGGGCATGTTGACGGACTTGGCCTTTGCAATAAGTGTGCGCAGCGTGGGGTTGTTAGCAGGGTCGCTGCCACCGCCCTTGACCACGACCGTCATTTCCTTAGCGATCTTCGAGAAGACCTTGCCGCGCTTGGCGTCGGCCGCGCCCTTCTTATGTTTGATGGTAGCCCATTTACTATGACCGCTCATTCGTGTCCTTTCAGCCGTCGTTCAAACGCGGCATTATTCTGTATGCTGTTTATCGCAGGCGCGTTCAATTTGCACCAACGGCGCCTTGTCCTTTGGGCATGGCTTGTCCCAACAGGTCGGCTGGCGCTTCGCCTTCAAATTCCTGCACCCATCCGTCACAAAATCCTAGGTCCGAGACCGCATCGGTCAGGAGCTTGTACTCATCTTTCCGAACCTTGCGGTTCCAGCCTTCCATTTCAATCGCTCGGTATACCGGCGTATACTGCGACATTACGCTCACGTGCAGCGCTGTGCCTACCTCCCTCGCCAGCCATTCCAGATTGGCGACCACCTCGCGCACTCTGCCAGGCAGAGCCAGCAGGCGGCAGATCACGCCGTGCCGGGCTATGCCGTTGTCATCAATATCTAACGGGCCGAGGCGGTTCCAAAACCAAAGCAAGGCCTCACGCGCGGCATCCACATAGCTTCCGGCGTCAGAGCCTTCCGCAGCAGTAGCGGGGGCGTCATAACGCAGGTCGACCAAGGCGATATCGGCTAAAAAGCTGAACTCCTCCAATGTCTGGGTTGATTCAAAACCGGATGTATTATACACAAACGGCAGTGAGATTCCAGCGCGAATTAAAGCAGAGGCAGCTTCGCTGATTTGCGGCAGCCAGGGGGTGGGGGAGACAAGGTTCCAGTTGTGGCAGCCTTGATCGGCGAGGCCTTTGAAAATTTCCCGCAAGTCGGAAACAGTCAGGTCGTCGCCCAAGCCGTGCTGGCTCCAGGGGTGGTTTTGGCAATAGACGCAGCGCATGGTGCAGTGAGAGAAAAAGACGGTTCCAGAGCCGCGCTCGCCGCTGACGGGCGGTTCTTCGCCGAAGTGCGGCCCGTAGCGGAAGACCCGGGGCTGGACGCCCGCCTTGCAGTAGCCGAGCTGGCCCGCGAGGCGGTTCACGCCGCACGCGCGCGGGCAGAGGCGGCAGGCGGAGAGAGGGTTCAAGTTTTGAGTTTCAGGGCTCATGACAATTCAAACTCCGAACTCCGAACGCCCAACATCGAACGTCGAAGTTTTCTCCCGTTTTTCAGTTCTGAGTTCTGCGTTCTGCGTTCGGAATTCTGCGTTCTGCATCTCACCTCGCCGTGCGAAAGCAAAGCACATCACATTAGCTGCTCATTTTTGGTGATGCGGTTACAAGTTTAGGCGAAACGTTTGCGCTTTACAAGAGCAAGCCCCTCGGAAACGGGCCGGAAAATCAATCAGATTGCAAATCTGATTAAGAACAGTGAAACTATTGACCGCGAACAAAGGAGGGTACATGAACTGGCGTTTATCAGTCATCATCGTGGCGCTTGCCGTATTTTCGGCGGCCGGGGACACGTTGCCGGGCACGTTTCTGTTCGATCTCGGCGACGCGACAGTTACGGCACTCGCTGAACGGCAGCAGACGATCAGTAAAGATAAGCTGGTCGGGGCGACCGACGAGATGCTGCGGCGCTACGCGCCCGCAGGTGAAGTGCCGAATGCGATCAATGCGTTTCTGGTTCACACAGGCGGCAAACGGGTGCTGGTGGACGCGGGGTTGGGTTTGAAAATTGATGACAACCTGAAGTCGGCCGGCGCGCGCCCGGAAGAGATCGACGCGGTGCTGATCACTCACATGCACCGCGACCACATCGGCGGCCTGCTGCGCGACGGCGCACCCGCCTTCACGAATGCCACGCTGTATATTCCCCGTAAAGAGTTCGATTACTGGAAAGCGTCGGGCGCTGATGCGCAACGGATTGCTGATGCGTATGCCGGGCGCTTCCGTCTGTTTCATCCGCAGGAATTGGACGCTGGGAACCCCGAGCCGCTACTCCGGAACATCGTCGCGTTTGCGGCTGCTGGCCACACGCCGGGGCACACGGTTTATCTCGTCGAGGGTAAAGAAAAGAATTTGCTGATCTGGGGCGACATCACACACGCCGCTCCGGTTCAGGTGCCGCATCCGGAGGTCGCGGTCACCTATGATGTCGATCCAGCTCAGGCTGTGGCGACGCGTAGGCGTGTTTTGGCGTTCGCTGTAACAACCAAAATTTT
>JAQVQN010000044.1:0-5234 GCA_028701555.1 Kiritimatiellia bacterium
CCGTCCGCATGGCGGTGCATGCGGGCGGTATTTTGGAAAACCGGCGTGAGACAAAGGACTTGGCCGCGGCGGTGGCGGACTGCGCTTTTGTGGTGGGCACGACCGCCCGCGGCGGTTTGTACCGCCAGCATGTCAAGACCCCGCGCGAGGTGGCGCCGGATCTTTTGCGGCTGGCCGCCAACGGCCGGGTCGCTCTGGTTTTCGGGCGCGAGGACAAGGGGCTGACAAACGACGAGATCGGCATGTGCACGCATCTCATCCGCATCCCGGTGCATCCCGCCTACACCTCGCTGAACCTGGCGCAGGCGGTGCTGCTTTGCTGTTACGAGTTGTATGCGGCGCTCGGCACGTATGAGCCGCCGGTCGAGAAATCACTGCCGGCCTCTGCCGCCAACAAGCTGAAGCTCACCGGGCTATGGCGGCAGATGCTGATGCTGATCGGCTTCATGAAAGAGGACAAGGCCGACCACATGATGCAGGGGGTCCAGCGCATTTTCTCGCGCGGGGTGTATACAGACGACGATGTCGCGATCATGATGGGGGTGGCGCGGCAGGCCGAATGGGCGGCGCGCAACGGCGCGGGTATCAAGCCCAAGGGCAGTACAGCCAGCCGCGAATGATTGGTGCCTTACAGGTGACCCCGCCACCCGGGTGGCCGTGCGAAAATGAGGGTTAACGGTATTTGAACGGTTAAGATTTCGAATAAGATTACGATTAAGAAAAGTCTTCAGTCCTGCTGTCAAAACAAACCTGAGCCCGGAACCCTGGCTCCTGAACCCTCGGTGCGATGCAATGAAATGAAATCGCACCCCGTTGCGCTTCGGCATACAAAACGAAGTTGCCGACTGCCTTGTGAACGGGTAGGATAAGAGTTATTTATCCGAATTAGACCGGTTCTTAAGAGGGCAGCGTAATGAGCAGACTCCGTTTTTGGAACGAAAAGGCCGAGACCATGTCGCGTGACGAGCTGAGCGCGTTACAGTTGGAACGGCTGAGATGGACCGTCAAGCATGTTTGGTCGAACAACGGTTTCTACCGCGACAAACTGACAGAGGCAGGCATTGAGCCGGGTGACATCCGCGCACTAGAAGATTTGAAGCGGTTGCCGTTCCTGACCAAAGATGACTTTCGCGATCAGTACCCGCTGAAAATGCTGTGCGCGCCGCGCAACGCCGTGCGCGAGATGCACATGAGCTCGGGGTCTACTGGGACTCCGGTGGTGATGGCTTATACCGAGACGGATCTGGTGCAGTGGGCTGAGTGCATGGCGCGCTGTCAGGTGATGGCCGGCTTGCAGCCGGGCGACACGCTTCAAATCATGCCGACATTCGGTCTCTTCAACGGCGGGTTCGGCTTCTATCACGGTGCGCGTCTGGCGGGGTTGTTCATCGTGCCGGCCAGTTCCGGCAACACGGCCAGGCAGATTATGCTGATGCGGGACTTCAAGGTCCGGGGCATAGGTTCGGTGGTCTCCTATGCCTCGCGCATAATAGAGATGCTGGACGAGCAAGGGGTTGATTTGCCAGACCTGGAAATCGGGATTTTCGGCGCGGAGTCTTTTTCTGACGAGATGCGGAGGCGAGTTGAAGAGCGCCTCAATATCAAGGCTTTTGATATCTACGGCATGACCGAGACGGGCGGGGTGGGCACGACCGGCATGGATTGCGAGGCGCGTTGCGGTATCCACGTTTGGGAAGACCAGTATCTGACCGAGATCGTTGATCCGGTCACTGGCGAACCTATGCCGGACGGGGCTGCCGGCGAGGTGGTCTTCACTTCGCTGACACGGGATGCTGTGCCGGTGATCCGTTATCGCACCCGTGATTTGACGCGTATTGCCAGCCGTGAGCGTTGCGCCTGCGGACGCACCAGCCTCAGGATCGACCGCATCGAGGGGCGTTGCGACGACATGTTGATTGTCAAAGGCGTGAACTTCTTCCCCAAGCAGGTTGAGCAGGCACTGATGGAGATACCCGGAGTGCTGCCGGAATACCAGATCATCATCGAGAATGATCACGGCGTGACGGGTGTGCGCGTCAACGTCGAGGCGGAAGAGGGCGTGACGGGCTACATGGTAGAAAAGCATCTGAAAGAGCGACTGGGGTTCAGTCCCAAGGGAGACGTGTTCAAGGCCGGGGCTCTGCCACGCAGCGAGGGCAAGGCTAAGCGTGTGTTCCGTGTGGACAAGTGACGTAGGTGCAACTACGAAGACACTAAGGTTTTTAGAGGGCAGGTGCCGGGAGGCATACGTCGCCTGTCGAATGTCGCCAGTCGCTAGTCTTTTTGACCATGAAAAACATTAAAATTCATGAAAGGGCATAGAAGGCGGGGACTTGTGGTTAGCAAACGCTGGTGGGCAGGTGTATGGGGGTGGGTACGAGTGCGATTATGATTCATAATGGAAGGGGTCGGTGAGGGTATGGAACGCCTTTTGATATTGGCCGGCAGCGGCGAGTATCCGGCATGCATCGCGGCGGGTGCGCGTAAAGCCGGCGTGCGGCATATCACCATGCTGGCCTTGCGCGGCACGACCTCGCGCGCGGCCGTGCGGCTGGCGGACGAGCACGTGTGGTTCGGGGTTGGTGAGATTCGAGCGATTTACGAGTGGGTGGCGGCGCACCAATTCTGTGGCGGCATGATGGCTGGCCAAATCAAGCCGCTGGCGCTGTTCCGCACGAGGTTTGACGATCTGGCGCGAGCTTGGCTGAGTGCCCTGCCGGTCAAGAACGCCCACACGATCTTCGGCAAGCTGACCGAGGAGCTTGAGCACGCGGGGCTGCGCATGTTGCCGGCTTCTTGCTTTATGGACGAAAATATTCCCAGCGCAGGTGTCCTGACCCGGCGCGGTCCGGATGAACGTGAGGCGCGGGACATCGAGATCGGGCACAAGATAGCCCGCGAGATCGGTCATCTCGACATCGGCCAGACTGTGCTGGTTAAGGACGGCATGGTGTTGGCGGTCGAGGCTTTCGAGGGTACCAACAAGGCGATAGTGCGCGGCGGAAGGCTGGGCGGGAGGGGCGCGGTCGTCGTCAAGGCCGCGAAGCAGGGGCACGACATGCGTTTTGACATTCCGGTGATCGGCATCAAGACCATCGGCGCGTTGCGTAAGGCAGGCGTGTCGGCCTTGTCTTTTCAGGCCGGGCGCATCGTGATACTGGAGCGGGCGGAGGTTATCGCCGCCGCAGACCGTTTGGGCATCGCCCTCGCCGGTGTCGACAGCGGTCTGCCGACAGCCCCGCTGCGGCCGTGAAAAAAGATACAAAAAATGGCGGATAAAATAATAATGACTTTGTCAGATGAGCCTTTGCGCATTTTGATCTGCGCGGGCGAGGTCAGCGGCGACATGCACGCGGCGGCTCTGATGCGGGCACTGCGTGAGCGGCTGGGGCGACCGGTCGTGTTCCGCGGTTTCGGCGGCGACGCCATGGCGGCGGAGGGGGCGGAGCTGCTGTATCACACGGACCGTACGGCAATCATGGGCATCACGCCGGTGATACGTAACTTTTTTTTCCTGCTGGGCATGATGCGGCGCATGCGGCGGGAGATGCTGGCGTGGCGACCGGATCTGCTGCTGACGGTTGACTATCCGGGCATGAACCTGCGTTTGGCGCGTTTCGCGCACGCGCGCGGCATCAAGACAGCGCACTATATCTGCCCGCAAGTATGGGCCTGGCACAGGGGGCGGATACCCAAGATCGCACGTTACCTCGATCTCCTGTTGTGCATCCTGCCGTTCGAACCGGAGCTGTTCAAAGAGACGCGGCTGAACGTATGTTTCACGGGACATCCGCTGGTGGACCGTGTCGCGGAGACCCGCGCCGCGCCAGAGGCGGTGCTGCCATGGCAAGGCTTGCATCGCGTGGCATTGCTGCCGGGCAGCCGTAAGAGCGAGATAGACCGGATACTGCCCTGTCTGCTGGAGGCTGCCGCCATGCTCGAACAGCGTCTGGGCGGTGACTGTTCATTCATCATACCGGCGCCTAACGCTATGATCAAGCGGTTGGGCGAAACGGTGGCGAAATCTGCACCGGTCAAGCCGCAGAGGCTGTTCTTTGTGGAAGGGCAGGCACGCCAAGTCATGATGCAGGCGCACGCGGCGGCAGTGGCGTCCGGTACGGCCACACTTGAAGCGTGTCTGCTGCGCTGCCCGACGGTGCTGGTTTACGCAGCCAGCGCCTTCACAGCTTTTTGCGCAAGATTGCTGGTCAAAGGCGTGAAACACATTGGTCTGGCCAATATCATCAGCGGACGCGAGATAATGCCGGAGCTTTTGCAGGAGCAGATGAGGGCTGATCGGGTTGCTGAGGCGCTGCACGAATATCTGACGGCTGATGCGGTCAGGGAACGGGCCTTGCGGGATATGGACGCGGCCAACGCGCGGCTGGGTGCGGGTGATGCGGCCGGGAGGGCGGTGGAGGCGCTGATTGAGGGGGTGGCGTTGGGGGACGTGGTTTTGGACTCAGGAACCAGGACCCAAGACTCAGGGGGTGGTGTCTTTCATTGAACGGTCGGCGGTCAGGCGTTTTTCAGGGCGGCGAAAATAGCGCTGAGTTTTTCGTCGGAGGTTTTGCCGGCGAGGCGCGGCAGGTGACCCTGCACCAGCAGCGGGGTGCGGTCGCGCTGGCGGTAAATGAAGATCTTGTTGTCGCGCGTCTCGATCCTGCCGACGCGTTTTGCGGCGGCGGTAACGCGCAGTTCGGCCAGACGCAGCAGACGCAGCACGGCGTTAGGGGGCTTGCCGTAACGGTCCGACAGCTCGGTCCGCAGTGAACGCAGTTCTTTTGCGGTGGAGGCCTCGGCTACGCGCCGGTGCAAGGTCATGCGGTGGGCTTCCTCTTCGATATAATCATAAGGCAGGCAGGCTGCCGCGGCGCTGTCCGCCGAACCGGGCGAGAGGTCGATGAAGTCCAGCGTCAATCCGACATCTACCAGCACGGGCGGTTTCTCGCCTTTGAGGCGGGCAATGGTGCGGCGCAGCAGTTGGCAGTATAAACCGAAGCCGATGGCTGCGATATGGCCGCTTTGCGCCGCGCCCAGCAGGTTGCCCGCGCCGCGGATTTCCAAGTCGCGCAGCGCCAGATTGAAGCCCGCTCCTAGTCCACTGTGTTTTTGCAGGGCCGCGATGCGCCGGCGCGCGTCTTCGTCCACATGACCGTACTCCGGCAGCAGCAGGTAGGCGAACCCTTTTTGCGAAGAGCGCCCAACCCTCCCCCGGAGCTGGTAGAGATCCG
>JAQVQN010000044.1:5244-10638 GCA_028701555.1 Kiritimatiellia bacterium
ATCAAGATGGTGTTGGCGCGCGGGATGTCGAGCCCGCTTTCGACGATGGTGGTGCAGAGCAGCACGTTGATCTCGCCTGCCTCGAATTCGCGCATGACGCGCGCGAGCGTGTGTGAGGGCATTTGTCCATGGGCGACCTCGACGCGCGCTTCAGGCACGAGCCGCTCCAGCCTGCGGCGCATCAGTTCAATGGTCATGACCCGGTTGTACAAGAAATAGACTTGGCCGTTGCGGGTCAACTCCTGGCGTACGGCTGAGACGATGGTGTTGTCAGTGTCGCGCGCGACCTTGGTTTCAACCGCCACGCGCTCACGCGGAGGGGTTTGCAGTAGGCTCAAATCGCGGGCACCGGTCATGCTCATGTACAGCGTGTGAGGGATCGGTGTGGCAGATAGTGTCAGCACGTCCACAACATGTCTGATCTGTTTCAGGCGCTCTTTGTGCTTCACGCCGAAACGCTGCTCCTCGTCAATTATCAACAAGCCGAGATTTTTGAAAGACACACCTTGTGCAAGCAGGGCGTGTGTGCCGATGACGATATCGGCGTGGCCGTTACGGGCATCGGTCAGGATGCGTTTGCGTTTGGCGAGGGAATGGAAGCGGCTGATAACCTCGATTTTGACAGGGTAGGCTGACATGCGGTCGCAAAAGGTCTCGAAATGTTGTTCCGCCAGCACGGTGGTGGGCACCAGCAGGGCCACCTGCCATCCGTTCATGACGGCTATGAAGGCTGCCCGCATCGCGATTTCGGTTTTACCGTAACCGGCATCGCCGCAGATCAGGCGATCCATGGGACGTTCTGCCGCCATGTCGCGCTTGACCTCAGCAATGACGCGTTCCTGGTCTACGGTCTCTTGGTATGGGAAAGAAGCCTCAAACTCGTGAAGCCATTGAGGTTCGGGGTTGAAGGCGATGCCTTGCACCACTTGGCGTCGGGCTTGGGTGTCCAGCAGCGAGGCAGCCAGATCAGCGACAGCCCGTTCGGCTTCGGTTTTTTCACGTGTCCAGCGGCGGCCGCCGAGACGGTGCAGTTTTACGCGGTGTCCGGCCACGCCGACATAGCGGCTCAGCAGGTGAGCATGCGAGACAGGCACATGCAGTTTCGCGCCTTCGGCGTATTCGATGGTGAAGACTTCCGAGCGTTGATTGTCGACGACGATCTCATTGGCACCGCGGAAGCGTCCGATGCCGTGGTCAAGGTGCACCACCAGATCGCCTGGTTGCAGGTCGGCGGCGTTCTCCAGGCGGCCGCCACGTGCGGCGGAGGCGGTTGCTGCACTGCGTGCGCTCTGCTTGCGTACCGCATACAGGTCAGGTTGAGCCGCAACGGTCAAGCCGGGCATGGTGAATCCGCCTGAAAGGGCGGCTTTCTTGACGCTGACCTTAGAATCCTGGCCTATTTCACGAGTCAGTAATTCGCATGTGCCCGGGGTGTCGGCATAAAGCATGACGTGTTCGCCGGCTTCCGCCTTCTGTTCGAGGCTGGCAAACAAACGCTGGCGTGCGCCTGACAGCAGTTCAGGATGGTGAGCGGTGTCGGCACCTAGTTCGGCCAGACCTGGCAAGGGCGCGATGTCCAGATGCAAAGCAGGTGTTTTTGGCGGAGGCGGGTCGCCGCTGAAGACTTGCAGCCAAGGGTGGCGTGAACTGATCGTTCCCGCGAGATTTTGACATGCGCGCAGCTCGTGGGCGGCATGATCCGGTTGGTTGAGTGTCAGGTCGTGGTCGAGCCAGAGCACGGCCGAAGACTGTGGCAGCAATGATGCGAGGTTGACCGTTGGCAAAGTAAGGTCTGTGCAAGGTGGCAGCCAAGCTTCAGTCACTTTTTCCACGGAGAGTTGAGTGGCGGGGTCAAATGAACGCAGTGACTCGATCTCTGTGCCGAAGAATTCAGCGCGAAACGGCATTGCGGATGCTGGTGTCCAGACATCCAGGATGCCGCCGCGCACCGCCATCTGGCCCGGTGACTCCACATCGGGAACGCGTTCATAGCCGTTTTTGGAGAGGTTTACGAGTAGGGATTCAAAGTCGTAGGTATTGTTTGCGGCTAAGTATATGGAAGAGGCAGCTATTGCGGACGGGTCAGGGACGGGCTGTAGCAGGGCTCGGATGGAAGTGACCAGCACGGTGTGTTTGTCGGGTTGTGAGCTGGTGTGGGAGTGAAGCATGCTGATGACCTGCATGCGTATGCCTGCGGTTTCGGTGTCGGCCTCAGCCTGGATCGGGAAGAATGCGGGTGTGACGCCGCTGTCGCGCCCGAATGCGCAGAGGTCGCCAAAGACGCGGTCGAGATCAGCCTGCCCCGGCGAGACGACTATGGCGAAACGCGCAGGCGAGCGGCGGGCGAGGTCTGCGGCTGTCAGCGCCGCAGCGGCACCCGGCAATGCGGGCAGGGCTAGCCGGTCGACACCGGTCGGCCACGCGCGTTTCAGAAGCCCGCTAAAGATTTGTGAGAGTGATCGCACACGATCAGGGGGCTGGGTTCAGGGTTCAGGGTTCAAGGGGCAGTTGACTTCGGTTCCTAAGGAGTTGGTTTCGGGATTGACTGGGGTTGCGGCGGCACTATCGATGTCTTCCGCGTCGGCGATGCTGACCGAGACCAGCGTGGCGCTTTCGCCCAGCCGCACCAACCGCACTCCCTGCGCGGCTCTGCCGCAGATGCGTATGTCGCTCACGGGCGAGCGCACCATCATTCCTTCAGATGTGATCATGATGGCCGACTGGTCCTGTTTGACAGCGTGGGCGGCAACGACCTTGCCATTGCGGCCAGAGGCATCCTTGATGGCTATCATGCCTTTGCCGCCGCGGTGGTGAGGCGTGAACTCAACGAAATCAGTGCGTTTGCCGTAGCCGTTGGCCGTGGCGATCAGCAGAGTTTCGGTTCCGTCGACTACATCGAAACTGCGGACTAGGTCGCCTTCGTGCAATCGTATGCCGCGTACACCGGTGGCGGTGCGTCCCATACGGCGCACCTGGCTTTCGTTAAAACGCATAGCCATTCCGTTGGCGGTTATCAGCAGCACATCATTTCCGGAGCGCGTGAGCCGCACCTGGATAAGGCGGTCGTCATCCCCGATGTTGATGGCGCGTATGCCGTTGCGGTTGATATTGCGGTAATCAGAGAGGGCGGTTTTCTTGACGGTTCCGCGCTCGGTCGCGAACATGACGTCCACATCCTCGGCGAAGGCGCGGATTGGAAGCAGCGCGGCGACTTGCTCGCCAGGCTGGAACTGTAAGAGGTTGACGATAGGTTTGCCGAAAGAGGTGCGGGGGGCTTCCGGAACTTCGAACGCCCTTTCAGCGAAGACCCGTCCGAGATTTGTGAAGAACAGCAGCGTGTCGTGGGTTTCGGCAACGAAAACGGTCTGTATGAAATCCTCTTCCTTGATGGACGCGCCTGTAATGCCGCGTCCGCCGCGTTTCTGCTCGCGATAGACGGTCAACGGCACGCGCTTGACATAACCGCGGTGGCTCAAGGTTATCACGCAGGGCTCGTCAGCGATAAGGTCTTCGATATTGACCTCTCCCTCCATCGGGACGATATCGGTGCGGCGTGAATCCGGTCGTTTGGAGGAGGTCACGTACTTAATTTTGATAGCCGCGAGATCATCTTTGATCAGACCATATATTTTGTTGGGGTCTTCAAGAAGCCCTTTAAAGTAGACAATGCGTTCGCACAGTTCTTTAAACTCCGCCTCGACCTTGTCGCGTTCCAGTCCGGTGAGCTGGTACAGGCGCATCTCCAAGATCGCGTCGACTTGTTTGTCGGTGAACGCGAAGCGCGCGATAAGGGCGGCTTTCGCCTCTTCGCGGTTTTTGCTGGCGCGGATGATCGCCACTACCTCGTCCAAATTGTCGAGCGCGATAAGCAGGCCCTCGAGAATGTGCTTGCGTGCCTCGGCCTTGGCCAGTTCGAAACGGGTACGTCGAGTTATGACTTCGAAGCGGTGATCCACGTAACAGCGGAACATCTCTTTCAGAGTCATCACCTTGGGGCGGCCGTTGTCGATGGCCAGCATGTTGGCCCCAAAGGTCGTCTGCAATTGTGTGTGCTTGTAGAGGTTGTTCAGGACGACCTGGGCCATGGCGTTGCGCTTCAATTCTACCACGACGCGTATTCCGGCGCTGGAGCTTTCGTCCCGGATGTCCGAGATGCCCTCGATGACCTTGTTGTTGACCAAGTCAGCCATGCGTTCAATCATGCTGGCCTTGTTGACGGTGTAGGGGATCTCCGTGATTATGATCGCTTCTTTGTTCTTAAACTCAACGATCTCGGCCTTGCCGCGGACAACGATTGAGCCGCGTCCGAGCTTGTACATGGCCTCGATCGAGCGTGTGCCGCAGATGGTGGAGCCGGTCGGGAAGTCCGGGCCTTTGACGAACTGCATCAGGTCGTCGATAGTGCAGTCGGGATTTTCGATATAGTGGGTTATGCCGTCAACCAGCTCGCCGAGATTGTGCGGGGGGATATTGGTGGCCATGCCGACCGCGATGCCGGTGGAGCCATTCAGCAACAAGTTAGGCAGGCGCGCCGGTAAAACCGACGGCTCCATGAACTCCTCGTTGTAGTTGGGCTTAAAGTCGACGGTGTCCTTCTCCAAGTCATCCAGCATCTCCTCGGCGATGCGGTCCATGCGCACTTCGGTATAGCGCATGGCTGCGGGCGGGTCGCCGTCGATGGATCCGAAGTTGCCCTGCCCGTCGACGAGGGGATAGCGCATCGAGAACTCCTGCGCCATACGGACGATGGTGTCATAGACGGCCTGGTCGCCGTGCGGATGGTATTTGCCGATGACGTCGCCAACCACGCGGGCCGATTTTTTATATGCCTTGTTCCAGACGTTATTAAGTTCGTTCATGGCGAAGAGCACACGGCGATGGACCGGCTTCAATCCATCGCGCGCGTCGGGCAATGCACGCCCGATGATAACGCTCATGGAATAGTCGATATACGAAGAACTCATCTCGTCTTCGATGTTGATGCTGTGCATGCCCTGGTCGATGCCCCCGGCGGGCAAAATTTCGTCGCTCATGGTCACTCCGATACTGGTACAAATAATCTTATAAATATAGCATATCGGCGGTTGCATAACTAGCCTTTTCGCGTTTTGCGCACGGCTGTAGATGCGATTGTGGTGAATCGGCAAACTAACCGCGCCCCCCCAGCGTGTGCGGGGGCGCGGTTAGTCCGCCAAAGGCGATCTTACTTTATCCTTTGACCAAACCTTTTCGAGAGCAAAACGGCATATATTCTAATTGCCGTAAACAATAGCTGTTGGCGGTTTATTTGGTTTTTGGCCGCCGGATTTCAGGGTGTTCGCCCTGTTTTATGAAAAAGCAGAACAAAGCGCGGAAAAACAAAAAGCCTCGGTTTTATTGGTGTTTTTCAATAAA
>JAQVQN010000045.1 GCA_028701555.1 Kiritimatiellia bacterium
TTCCGATCTCATGATGCCGTGCCGCGAGAACGGCATCACGTTCTGCCAGGCGAATTTCCGGCTGATGGGTGTTGACCTTGAGCAGGCTGTCAGGCATTTCGGACAGCGTATCGCGTTTGTGCATGTGCGAGACGTGAAGGGCAATGCCGGGGAATTTGTCGAGCTGTTTCACGACGAGGGCGAGACCGACCAGTTCGCAATGTTTCGATTGTATCGTGAACTGGGCATTGACGTGCCGTTCCGATGCGACCACGTACCGACAATGGCGGGCGAGGAGCTCGAAAAGGGGTATGTGCCGGGTTATGGCACGCTAGGCAGGCTTTTCGCCAATGGCTACCTCAAGGCAGTTATGCAGGCAACGACAAGTGTGCGTTAATTCTAAAGGGTTATTTATAAAAACACCATAAGGTCAGATGCGGCATGAAAGAAAAGAGTATGTTGCAGAAAGAGGCGTTGATGATGGATTTGGAGCGCCTGATCACGGCTCGCGAAGGGATTTCAGGTAAAAAATTCCCCGTTCCGGTCAAAGAAATGCTGGCCCGTTACGAGCAGCTTTATACCGGTGCCATCAGCGATGTTATGCGCGAATCTTGTTTATTGGAGCAGGCTTTGCCCGGATATATGCGGCCTTTGCGCGATAGTGACACGGTGGCTGGCATAGCATTTACGGTTAAAAGTGCACCGAACGTCAAGATCACGGGAGAAATGACTTTCCGGGGGCAGATGCTTGATGAGATGGGCGATGATCACTTCGTGGTCTGGGATACCTCGAACGACGAGCGTGCCACGCTTTGGGGTGGCGTCATGACGGCGACAGCATACGGTAAAGGCGTCAAAGCCGCATGCATCGACGGAGGTATCCGCGACACCAAGCAGATCCTTGAGAAACCCTTTCCAGTTTACTATAAACACAGAATTCCCAACGGATCTTTAGGGCGTTGCCTGATTACGCATTACCAGATTCCGATTCAGATTGGGGATGTGCTGATAAAGCCCGGAGACATAATATTTGCTGATCTTGATGGTGTTGTCTGTGTGCCGCGCGATATCGCCTACGATGTGCTGCTGCGCGCCGAAGCAATCCAAGCTAACGAAAAAAAAATATTCGGATGGGTCGCTAACGGCGCGAGCATTAAAGAGATCACCGACAAAGGTGGCTATTTCTAATTCTGGCAGAGCCAGCATACCAAATGGCAAGTTGGGTTTACTGGCTATTTCCGTCGCCAACGAGGTTCGATTTCCTTGCGGTAATGTCCTTTTTGTTGGCACGAAATACAAGCTGTTATTAGGTTAGATTGCGGGGGATGCGCTGCAATAAATGGTGCTTATACAAGTTGCTTCGCAGAAGGTTAAAGGGTTCATGCCTAAACCATGAACGCAGACGCGCTGAATTCTCGATGCTAAGCAATGAAGTGCAATCGCACGCGATTGCGGGTACACTATTAATCTTAATTTCAAGCCGGAAAGGATAAGTGATAACATGCCTGAGTATCTGATACCGAATCTGTTGAATGCCGGACGGGTGCTGAAACTACTGGCATCAGAACCGGATCTGACGGTGCTGCAGATCAGCCGCAAACTGCAGGTGCCGCGAACTTCGGTGTTGCGCATCGTTTCGTCGCTGGAGCGCGAGGGCATGCTCGAGATCAGCCGTGATAACCAGTGCTCTCTGGGGCCGGCCCTGATTTATCTGGGAATGCGCGCCATGTCCGGCATTGATTTAGCTGGACTTGCCCGTCCGCTGCTCAAACAGCTATCGACCGAGACCGGTGAGACGGCGCATCTGGCCATGCTTTCCGATGACAAGTCTCTGCTGTTGGAGGTTTGCCAGAGCCCACTGCCGATACGCGCCGGGGCACCGGCCGGGACTATGACTGATCTCTATTGTTCCGCTACCGGCAAAGTTTTTTTAGCGTGGAGTTTATCCGACAAGCTGGAGGAGTTGTTTGAAAGGGTCAAGCCGGTTTCGCGAACCTCGCGCACAATTACTGACGCAGCCAGCATGGAAAAAGAGACGCGCATGATCCGCAAACTTGGATATGCGGTGGATGAGGAGGAGTTTTATGATGGCATCCGTTGCGTGGCGGTGCCGGTTTTCAACGGACGTGGACACGCGAACATCGCGTTGGGAATTACCGGGGTAACCGGCCGTTTAACGCGCAAGCGCCTCCCTGCCTGCGCTGCGCAGTTGCAGGAAGCCGCTGCTACACTATCTGCCGCTATAGGCCACAACCGGAAGCATTGAATTTATATGCGACAATTCAGTTAACCACTGATGAGACAGATAGCATAGAGCAGGATATATTAATTTAATGCTCTATATTATCGCGCCAGCCATCCGCCGTCCACGGCGATGACGTGCCCGCTCATATAGTCTGAGGCGGCCGAGGCCAAAAAAACCACCGGCCCCATAAGATCCTGCGTTTCGCCCCAGCGTCCGGCTGGAATGCGATCCAGGATGGCCTTGTTGCGCTCTGGGTTTTCGCGAATAGGGCGCGTGTTCTCCGTGGCTATGTACCCAGGCGCGATGGCGTTTACACAGATGCCGTGCGCGGCCAGCTCGTTGGCCATCAGCATGGTCAGACTGCGGATGCCGCCTTTGGAGGCGGCGTAGCCCGGCACCAGTATGCCGCCTTGGAATGATAGCATCGAGGCGACATTGATTATCTTGCCGCCGCGCCCCTGCGCGATCATCTGCTTAACCGCGGCTTGGCTTAGAAAAAAAGGCGTACTCAGATTGATGCTGAGGACATCATTCCAGTTTTGGGCACTGTGTTCGGCGAATGGCTCGCGTCGGATTATGCCAGCGTTGTTTACTAATATGTCTATGCAGCCGAGACCTTTGACCACCTCCGCGACGATGACCGGCGCAACCTCCTCGCCTTTGCTGAGGTCGGCTGTGATCATAATGGTTTTTCGGCCGAGCGCCTGAATCTTGGCGGAGGTCTCAGCCATCGGTATGACATCCACAAGCGCGACATCGGCGCCAGCTTCAGCCAATGCGACGGCATAAGCCTGGCCTATGCCGCGGCCGGCTCCCGTGACAATGGCAACTTTTCCGTCCAGTTTAAACTGATCCAAAATCATGATAATTGCTTTCGTTAATTTTTTAGTGAACGTGCCTTCCGCCAGGCGGATGTCGCCAGTCGCGTGTTTTATGTCACTTGACTGTGACTTGCAGCGGGGTGTGCAGACCGGCGGCGAAGGCCGATACGTGTGTGGCCCAATACTCTGGCTTCACGAAGTCGCCCGCGCCGCTCCAGGCGGCGCCCGCGTACCACACTAATGGCTTGTCGGGAGTGATGTTGCCAAGCAGGTAGACGCACTCCATGGCGTCCGTGGCCAGTGAGCCGCCGTGCGGCAGGACGATGGCGGTAGCGATGGAACCCATCTTGGTCTGCTCCGGCTCGTAGTTTGCGAGCCAGCCTTGATCCGGCAAGGTTGTTAGCACACCGTTGTGCAGGTTCTTGGCGGAAATGTCGAGGCCGGGGCCGCCCGTGACGGTTGGCGCGCCGCTTATGGTGAAACGGCTTTCGAAGCGGGTGAAGTGCGAGCCGGCATCAAGGCTCATGCGGCGCGTCTCGCTGACTTTGACGCCATTACCGCACTCCCAAGGCGCGTAGGTGAGCTCAAAGGCTGTCCGCACCGGGCCGCTGGCAATGTGCCTTTGCGTAACCCAGTTCTGGCTGACGTAACAGTTGCCCGAGTTGAAAATGCCGAGTCCTCCGCAGCCGCGGCCTGGGCCGACCTTGTAGTTGTCCATCCCCTCGCCAGCATCGGCATGGTAGTTCTTGCGCTTGAGCCACTTGTCGATGATGGGGTAGCTGACGCTCTTGTTCCACACGTCTACACCGCTGGAAATGAGCGACTGGCCGGCGGGCGCGGGCTTCATGATGACAGGCCCGTAAACGCGGGCGGCGATGCGGTCATTCTCCCACAGGTAGTCGTCCATGCGGTCCGGCGCGTAACGGCTAAAGCAGACAATGTCGGTCGGTGCGGCAGGCACGTCCGCGCTGTTGAATACCCAGTAGTCGCGCTGCTGCTTTGCGAAGGTGTAGGCTTTGAAGAGCAGGCTGTCGGGCGTGCCGTCGCCATTCGCGTCGAAAAGCTGGTGCGGCAGGACAGCTCCGTTGCGCACGTCAAAAACGCGCAGATTATCAGCCTTTAGACCTAGCGCGCGCCAGTCCAGCTCTATGGTCTCTGCGCTGCGGTAGACGCCTAGGGGATTGGTTACCGTGACAGTCTTGCTGGCCGGATGGCTTTCGGCGACGATGAACTTGCGCAGTTCCATGGCGGCGCACAGATAGGCGCCGACCGCGTAAACTTCATGGTCTTCTGCTGTATAGGACGCCACAGGACGGTCGCCGATCGGCTGGACCCAGCCAAGACGGCCTTCGCTGTTGATGTTGGACGTGATGGCCTTCCATGACTTCTGGACGCAAGGCAGGTATTCGGCACGCTCCAGAATACCGTTGTTGATGCCCCACATCAGGCCGTATGTGAAGAAAGAGGTTCCGCTCATCTCCTGCTTGTCCGGGTCTTCGAGATCGCAGAGGCTGGGTCGCCAAGCGCCATCAGCGTGCTGCGCCTTCTTTATAGCGGCCGCCATCTCCTTGAATAGGTTGAGGTAAAAACCGCGGGTTGGCCAATCGGTGGGCAGGTCGCGCAATATGATCGGCAGGGATCCGAAAACCCAGCCATTGCCGCGGCACCAGTAGACGTGTTTGTTGTTTTTGGTCTGCTTGTCGAAATAGCGCGAGTCACGGAAGAAAAAGTTGTCCTCTTTGCTGTAGAGATAGTCGGTGGTGGCTTTGTACTCCTGATCCATAAAGTTCAGGTAGCGCTCGTCGCCGGTGAAGCCGTACATTTTGACCAACACGGTAGGCGACATGAACAGGGCGTCGCACCAGCTCCAGCGTTTCTGATTGTCCTTTTTTGTGAAGTCCAGAGGGCCCCTGTGCGGGTTGGCCATGATATAGTCATAATTCTGGCGCAGCCGCTGCGCATACACTGGATTGTTGTCGAAGGCAGCCAGTTCCAGCCAGGCCTGGCCGATGCAATGGTCGTCGGCGTGATAAGTGCGGGGGAGGTGGCCCCAAGCGTGCTTTGCGCCCAGTTCACGTATATGGCCGAGGTAGGGCAGGGATGGGTCGGATAGCCCCAGCGCGGTGATGCCGGCGTAAAAAGCTCCGTAAGTCCAATCCAGACGATGATGAGGTTTTGGGTTGGCGGTCATCCAGTCAGCAACCAGCCGGGCATTGTAGCCGACCGCCTCCAGTGTCCAGGTGTCCGACACTTTGTCAACTGCGTACGATGTCAGGCTTGCCAGTGTCAGCGAGGCCGTCAGGCAGACGGTCAAACAGGCGGTATGCATAATAACTCCTTACGTTTATGACAACTGATTTAACGGTGGCGCCAGCGTTAGCCTGCAAACATGGTTCACATGCGAACACCGAATGTCTCCATTTGTTTCTATTGTAGAATATTTATGGGCTTAGGCAACATCAAAAATAGGTTTCCGTTGAGACCTTGCCAAATGTTCATATATGGACTAATAAATGCGCTGGCGCTTCAGAGCGGGTATGTGTTACGGTTTTCGCACACAAGCGATGAAAGGTAAGAGAAACATTTCAAACCGTCACCGGCCGCGCGGCCTAGAGATTCTGCATGAGGATCGCGACCTGTTTGTTGTCAACAAAGCTCCCGGAGTGTTGACGACTGGCACACGCCGCGACGAAGCATTCACGGCGGAGAATGTGCTTAATCAATATGTCCGTAAAGGCTGTGCGCGTTCCAGCAAGCAAGTCTATCTGGTGCACCGTCTAGACCGCGAGACTTCGGGTGTGCTGCTTTTCGCGAAGACGGAAGAGGCCCGGCAGCGTCTGAAAGACAATTGGAAGGCGAACGAAAAACTTTATCTGGCACTGGTGCGCGGCCATTTGCCGCAGCGGCAAGGCATCTTTTCGAGCCATCTCGCCGAGAATGAAGATCTCTATGTTTTTTCGGTTGACGATCCAAGCCTCGGCAAGCTCTCGCAGACCGAGTATGCGGTAATCAAGGAGACGGCAGCATTGAGCGCGGTAAAAATTCGTCTTTTAACCGGGCGCAAGAACCAGATCCGGGTACACTTCGCCGAGGCAGGCCATCCGGTTGTGGGCGACCCGAAATACGGACGCGCCGACACTTGCCGCGAGCGTATGTGCCTGCATGCGAAATCAATCGCCTTTGATCATCCGTTCAGCGGCCGAAGGCTCTTTTTCGATACGCCGATACCTGGTGAATTTGCGCGCCTCGCGCGCGGCTTGACCGATGCCGACTGGAACGCTACGCTTCTCGCTTGATCTGCTGTGAAAGTGAGTGGCTTGTAGCTCTGCTTTCAACTTCTGTAAAAAAAGAACAATAAGTCGAAAACGGCTTGTATTAAACTACAAGGGCATAAGCATGCGTATGAGTAAAACAATGTGTATGTTTGTCACGCTGACAATGGTCGCCATGGTGACTTTGCAAGCTAAGGCTCAGCCGGCTGCGGAGGTGCCGTTACGGCTTGTGCTGCCGCGTCCGGTCTTCGATGGAACTCCGATCGACGTGCGCTCGCCGCACATCGAGGCATACCGCGGGGATGACGTGCCGCCGCCTCCTTTGTTGGTGCCTGCGGGAACGCGCCTGCTTTCTCGTGGGCGCAAGGTGACTTCCAGCGACAGGCAGGCGCGGCTGAAAGATCTGGAGTTAGTGACAGACGGCGACAAGCAGTATACCCCTGCGGCTTACCTAGAACTGGCCCCCGGCACGCAGTGGGTGCAGGTAGACCTCGGTGAGAGCGCAGAAATAGACGCGGTTTGCATCTGGCGCGAGCGGCCGGAGCAGGTCATCTACCGCGGCACGATCGTGATGGCTTCGGATGATCCGGCATTCAAGGACGGTGTGATCATACTTTTCAATAACGACTACAAAAACCTTGCCGGTGTCGGCGCGGGCGCGGATAAAGAGTATTTCGAGGATCACTTCGGTAAACGCATCGGTGGTAATGGTGTGAGGGCGCGGTATGTTAGGGTTTACAGCAGCGGCAACACCTCTGATCCTTACAACCATTACGTCGAGATCGAAGTGCACGGTCGCTGATGACGGGTACGATTCAATTTGGTTGAATCGTACCCGAGTTAGGAGTTATGAATTTGCACTCTTTATTTCAAATATGCAATTGATGGTTATGGTTACGCTCGGGTATAGTTTTCGACAACAGGAAATTTGAATCTTGGACGGATCGTAAACGCTACAGAAGAGGGGAGAATTATGAAACGCAGAGAGTTTTTGAAGAGCGCGGTCGGGGCTGCGGCACTGAGTGCCAATTTTGGCCCAGCCTATGGGCAGAATGCGCCTTCCGGGCGTGTGCGGGTGGCGGTGATGGGGTGCCACGCGAAAGGGCGGGGCTTTACGCTGCTCAAGACGCTGGCGGGATTGCCGGGGGTGGAGGTCGCGACGGTCTGCGACGTGGATTCCCGAGCCATGGACGCGGCATCGGCGGAGATTTTGAAGCGGACCGAGAAGGCGCCGAAGAAGGAGAAAGATCTGCGCCGCGTGCTGGAAGACAAGGAGATCGACGGTGTGCTGTGTGCCGCGCCTGACCACTGGCACGCGCCTGCGGCGTTGATGACAATGCAGGCGGGCAAGTCGATTTACGTGGAGAAGCCCTGCTCGTATAATCCCGGCGAGGGCGAGATGCTGGTAGACGCGGCGGCTAAGTACAAGGCTATCTTCCAGATGGGCAACCAGCGCCGGTCGTCGGATGTGTTCCAGTCGGTGGTCAAAGAGATCCACGGCGGCCTGATCGGAACGCCGCGCTTCGCGCGCTGCTGGTATGCGTCGATGCGCCCACCGATCGGCAAAGGCAACACCGTGGCCGCGCCGGAGTGGCTGGACTGGGATCTGTGGCAGGGGCCTGCGCCGCGGCGGCAGTATCTTGACAATGTTGTGCATTACAACTGGCACTGGTTTTATCACTGGGGCACAGGCGAGTGCGGCAACAACGCGCCGCATTTTGTGGACGTGGCGCGCTGGGCATTGAAGGCTGTATTCCCGAACCGCGTAACGAGTGCGGGCGGCAGGCTCTTCCACGAGGGCGATGATTGGCAGTGGTTCGACACGCAGTCTGCAACCTTCGAATTTCCGAACCGTGTGCTTATCACCTGGGAAGGGCTCTCTTCGGTCAAGGCCAGGCCGTATGAGAACCTTTCGACCGGCTGCATGATTTACGGTTTGGACGGAGCGGTACTTTTCCGGCCCAACGACACCTGCGCGCTGTTTGATAAAAACGGCAAGGAGGTGCGTGAGTGGAACGCCAAGAATCTGGCCGGCGACGCCACGGACCGCGCCAACCCCACGGGCAATCTCGATGCGGCGCATCTGGGGGACTGGGCGCGCTGTATCCGCGAAAAGGATGTCAAGACCCGCACACCTGCGGACGAGTCGCACGCCAGCATACTGCTGACTCATCTGGCGAACATTGCCGCGCGCACCGGCGAGACGGTTAAGCTTGACCCGGCGACCGGCAGGCTGGCCAAGGGCAGCGCGGGAGCGGAGTTGTGGCAGCGCGAGTATGCAAAGGGTTGGGAGATGAAGGTATGAAAAAGATTGTTATGGCGGCGTTGACCATAGCGGCAAGTTTGTCGCTTGGCGGAGAAACGCGCGTGGGTGTGATCGGTTTGGACACCTCGCATTCGATCGCGTTCACTAAAATGTTGAACGTGGAGACCAGCGAGCCGTATTTCAAGGGCTTCAGGGTCACGGCGGCTTATAAATACGGCAGCCTGGACATTCACTCCAGTACCAACCGTTATCCGGCGTACACGAAACAAATGGAGGAGATGGGGGTCAAGATAGTTGGCTCCCTGGCAGATCTGCTCAAAGAGACGGATGTGATCTTGCTGGAGACTAACGACGGACGGCGGCATCTGGAGCAGGCCTTGGAGGTCTTCAAAGCCGGCAAGCGTGTCTTCATAGACAAGCCGATCGCCGCCTCTCTGGCTGACACGCTCGCGATCTTCATGGCCGCCGAGAAATACAAAGTACCGATGTTCTCGGCTTCCTCGTTGCGTTACGTACAGAAGGTGCAGGCGGCGCGGGCGGGCGAGTACGGGCGGATCATTGCGGTAGACGCTTATTCGCCTTGTCACCTGGAGCCTACACATCCCGGTATGATCTGGTACGGCATTCACGGGGTTGAGCAACTGTACACGGTCAAGGGCACCGGCTGCGTCAGTGTTGTCAGCGTCCATCAGGAGAACACGGATATGGTCGTCGGCGTCTGGAGTGACGGGCGGGTCTCGACCATGCGCGGCATGCGGGGCAAACCCGCGCCTTACGGATGCGAGGTTTTTGCGGAGAAAGGCGGCCGCATCTCGTTGGGCGGTTATGAGGGCTACAAGCCTTTGCTGATGGAGATCATCAAATTCTTCAAGACCGGAGATGTGCCGATACCGCCGGGGGAGACCATCGAGATGTTCGCTTTCATGGAGGCTGCTGAGGAGAGCCGGATTCGCGGCGGGGTGCCAGTGAAGATAGCTGATGTCATGGCGCGCGCCCAGGCGGAGGCGGCCAAGAAGAAGTTGGACTGATGCCCCCACATTTTAAGAATGACGGCAGTGTGTGGGTATTTGGGCAGCCGAAGACCGCACATACTCACACACACGCTTGCTCCTGCGGTGAGGTTCTGATGACGGGGACAGCCTGCAGCAGTAGGCGGGTGTAGGGGTGAGCGGGGTTTTGCAGAACAGTCTCGGCCTCGCCCTGCTCGACGATTTTGCCGTCGCGCATGACTGCGATGCGGTCGGCCAGGTGTTGCACCACGCCGATATCGTGGGTTATGAAGAGGTATGAAAGGCCGTGCTTGGCCTTGAGATCCTGCAGCAGGTTTAAAACCTGCGCCCGTACCGATAGATCCAGGGCGCTGACCGCCTCGTCGCAGATCAGCAGTTGCGGTTTGAGCGACAGTGCGCGGGCGATGCAGATCCGCTGGCGCTGACCGCCTGAGAAGGCGTGAGGGTAGCGGTCTAGCATGTCGTCTGACAAGCCGACATCGGCGAGCAGCGCCAGCGCGGCTTCACGGCGGTGGTCAGGCGTGGTCAGACCGTGGATCAGCATGGCCTCGGTGAGCAGCTCCAGCACAGTGTGGCGCGGGTTGAGCGAGGCCTGCGGATCCTGAAAGACCACCTGCACTGTCCGCCGGTAGTCGCGCAGTGCCTTGCCTTTGAGTTCGAGTATGTTTTGTCCGTTCACCGCGATCGAGCCCGCGCGCGGTTTTTCCAGTCTTAGAATCGTGCGGGCCAGGGTGGATTTGCCGCTGCCGGACTCGCCGACGATACCGAGGGTTTCGCCTTTGCGCACTTCCAGATCAACCCCGTCGACGGCGCGGATGTGGTTGACGGTTCTGGCCAGCACACCCTTTTTGATGGGGTACCAGGTTTTGAGGCCGCGTATTTCCAGCAATGGGTTCTCGCGTTCAGACATGCATTTTTTATATCACAGAAGGTGTCTGTTTTGACAGCGCAAAGAGCGACATGCGGTGGTTATGTTACCATGCAAGAACCGAAGCCGGACGCAAGCTTCTTAACTTAGACTTGTGCAAGCGTCGGCGACATCG
>JAQVQN010000435.1 GCA_028701555.1 Kiritimatiellia bacterium
TGGGTGCCCTCCGCTGTGAAAGCCACGGCAGTCGATGCCGATGGTTGCGGCTCCACCGCCCAGCCCGCCACGCCGTCCGGTGCGGTGACAGACGTTGCGTTGAAGAGCGTCAGCGTACCGGCCGTGAAGCCCTGCGGCAGCGACACCACGCCGTTCGCCGCCAGCGTCACGCTGCCGGACACCGTCAAGGTTTCCCCGCCCGCGATGACCGCGCCGTTCTCCAAAACGACCTCACCCGCCAACGCCCCGGCACCGCCGATGACTCCGCCGGCATGCACGGCGACCGTCGCGCCCGCCCCTGTCGCCAGGCCGCTCGCGTTCTCCACCAGCAGCGTGGCGTTGGAAACGGTCAGTGCACCGCTGAACGTCCCGGCTCCCGCCAGCGTCTGAACCGCGCCGTCGCGCACTGCGAACAGGCCCTCGCCCGTCAGCGCACCGGCAAATACACCCCCTTGTCCGGCAACCGTCAACATACCGAGCCCGAAAGACAACGTGCCCGCCCCGTTGAGCGCGGCAACCTGTTGCGCCACATCTTGTATCTCCACCAATGCTTCTTCCGCCACGTTCAGTGCGCTGCCCGCAGGCAGGATGTCCGCACCCCCTCTGAGCAGTTCAAGCACCTCCGCATGCGAGAGCGCGCGGTTATAGATTTCGACCTCGTCGAGCATCCCTTGGAACCACTTGGTCGATAATGTTTCTTTGCGTCCGATATAAAATGATCCGTCGGTCACTTCAAGAGCGGATCGCAAATCCTCCGCAACTTTGACTCCGTCAAGATAGAGTGCGCGTCTGCCGCCGGCATATACCACTGCGACATGGTGCCAGCCTTCCGGCGAGATCCCTCTATCCAATCCGTTGACCGCATCCGATTCCAGATTCGGCAGTACCCGGTCTGTATAAGATATGCCAATACGGCCGCTGGCGAAGTCACCGCGCAGTCGCAGCAGATGACAACTCTTACGGGTGGGGGCAGATTCGTCTCCCCAAAAAACGATCGAGCCGTCTGTGTCCGCGCCTGTAACCGGATTGATCCACGCTGAAACCGTCATCGCCTGGTTGCCTGTGGGCATCATCTCAGGAAAGACACTATTGGTCCATGAGAGATATCCCGTGGTAGCCCCCGAGAGATCCAGCGCCTTCCCGCGTTTGCCTGATACCGACACGCCAGCCGAACCGAATGGCGCGAGATCGTAGCCGTTCGCGCTACTGTCCTTGCCGGGATTCGACACATCTTCAAAGCTGTAACGCGCCACAAGGTTCGCGGAAGGCCGAATGGGCGTATAACTGGCCAAGGCTAGCTCCATCGCCTGCTGGATTTCGCTGTCGTTTAGAGCCCTGTTAAAAATCATCACTTCATCCAGTAGCCCGTCGTAGTAGTTCGCCGTGCTGTACGGTGCCCCGCCAAGCAGAAAGACCTGATCAGACACGACCAGATCCGTGGTGCGCGAACCCGTATATTTCAGCACGCCGTCGATGTACACCCGTCGCGTGCGGGTCGCACCGTCATAGGTGCAGGCAAAATGGTGCCACCCGCCATTCAACGTCTGCGTAAACAGATCATACCCGGCCTCCACCGTCTGGTTATTGCCGAAATTGGAAACTAAGATCCCTGTTGCACTAGCGAAGCGGAATAAGACACCCGATCCGTAGGTGCTAGAACTCGATGCGCCCCAGTAAACGGGCATGCCTATCGTATTGCCGCTGGAAGGGTTGCACCAGGCTGTCATGGTGTAGGAGCTGTTACCCGTCGGCAAGGTGGCAGGGAAAACATTTGCCGCGAGTGTGTCCTTGCTGGCAGTGCTGAACTGCGCCGCGCCGCCGTCTTTTCCTGCGGCCGTGAACATCGGACTGTTGCCAGGGGTCAGGTGATACCCGTTGCCGCTGCTGTCTTTGCCGAGCTGAGCGGCGTCATTGAAACGGTAGTGCGCCTGCAACCACGCGGCATCCAATCCTGAGCCCAAAATGAGCGTCCCCTCTTGAATCTCCGTCGCTCCGGTATATGAGTGCCCACCGCTCAGCGTCAGCGTATAGTCAACGCCTCGCTTGACAAAACCGCCGTTTCCGGCGATCCCTGACCGGAACACCGTTGAGGTTGCGGACGCGCTACCGTTCACGGTGAGCGTCCCATCGTTTTGCAGGTAGACCCCACCCGCGGCACCCGCGCCGCCAAGTGTCGCGACCGTCTGATCTCCCTGCATGCGCAGGCTCCCGTTAAAGCCAACCTCGACCGCCGCTGTTGCCGGCAGCATGTTGTCAACCGCATACGCAGACGTGTCAGGCTCTTGGCCGTTCACCCTCACCGCATACAATTCTCCGCTGCTCATCGCCCAGTCGGCCATCATGAAATCATCCATCAGTCCTTCATACGTCGCACCAGACAGCCATCCGTTACCGATTCGGAAATTTCCCGCCGTCAGGGACAGCGCACTGGTTTCCGTGAAAGACCGAACCAGTATGCCGTTGATATAGAAATTGAACTGCTCTCCGGTATAAACTACCGCAACATGATGCCAGCCGCCGTCAGTAAGATCACCAGCATATGGCATGTTCGGATTACTCATCCAGTCCGCCAAAAGAATCGGTGTCGCCGGCGTATCTAAATTCAGCCTCATGCCAATACCTTCTCCGGCAGCGTTAA
>JAQVQN010000436.1 GCA_028701555.1 Kiritimatiellia bacterium
CTTGGGCGGCATTGCCGAGCAGGAAAGCATAACCGTCAGCGCTGATGATACTGACCGGGAACTAGCCAAGATGGCGCAGAATCTACGCATGAAACCCGAGCAGTTGCGCGCCGATCTGGAGAAAAATGAGCGGTTCGATGAATTTCGGGATAGGATCCGCGACGACAAGACTTTGCGTTTCATCATGGACGCGCTCAAACATTAAAGGAGGAAAGATGCATTTACCCCAATCTTCAATGCTGGTGCCCATCGTGGTGGAGCAGACAGGTCGCGGCGAACGGGCTTACGATATTTATTCGAGGCTTTTGCAGGACCGCATCGTTTTTATCGGCACCGGCATAAACGACGAGGTCAGCAACGTTATTATCGCGCAGTTGCTTTTCCTGCAGGCGCAGGACGCGACTAAGGACATCTCGATCTATGTCAATTCGCCGGGCGGTTCGGTCACGGCCGGACTGGCCATTTACGACACAATCCAGTTCATATCTTGCGATGTGGCCACATACTGTGTGGGCCAGGCCGCCAGCATGGGGGCGGTGCTGCTGGCGGCGGGTACCAAGGGCAAGCGTTTCGCCCTGCCTAACGCGCGCATCATGATCCATCAGCCCTGGGGCGGTGCCGAAGGCAAGGCATCGGACATCAGCATCGCGGCCAAAGAGATACTGCGGCTGAAAGACCGCCTCAACGAGATTCTAGCCAAGCACACCGGCAAGAGTTTCGACACGCTTTCGAACGACACCGAGCGCGACTACTTCATGTCCGCTGAAGAGGCCAAGGCCTATGGTCTGGTGGACGACGTTTTATTCAGCATCAAGCCGGAGAAGAAGTGATATGGCGCGCAGACCACCTGTTAGAGACGAGTTGACCTGCTCATTCTGCGGCAAGCCCGACAGCCGGGCGTGTTTGGTAGTTCCCGGCCCAGGGGTGAACATCTGTGAAGGCTGTTTGGATATCTGCCAGCACATTGTGCAAGAGAGCCGGCCTGGGAAAGCCAGTAAGGACGCGAAATTGGCTCCGCTTAAAGTTCCGCCGCCTGTTGAGATTAAGACTTTTCTGGATCAGTACATCATCGGGCACGACCGTACCAAGCGGATGCTTTCTGTTGCGGTGCACAACCACTATAAAAGGCTGAACCAGCCGCTCGACCAGAAAGATGACGAGTTTACCGATGTGGAGATCGAGAAGAGCAACATACTGCTGATCGGTCCCACCGGCTGCGGCAAGACGCTCTTCGCCCGCACGCTGGCGCGGCTTTTGGACGTGCCGTTCGCGATCGCGGATGCCACTACAATCACCGAAGCTGGCTATGTCGGCGAGGACGTTGAGAACATCTTGCTTTACCTGTTGCAGTCGGCAGACATGGATGTGGCCAAGGCCGAGCGCGGCATAATTTATATCGACGAGATCGACAAGGTCGCGCGCAAGACCGAGAACGTCTCGATCACGCGCGATGTCTCGGGCGAAGGGGTGCAGCAGGCTTTACTCAAGATCCTTGAGGGAACGGTCGCGCGTGTGCCGCCGCAGGGCGGTCGCAAGCATCCGCAACAGGAGTATATCCAGATCAACACGCGCAACATACTTTTCATCTGCGGCGGCGCGTTTGTCGGGCTAGATTCGATAGTGCGGCAGCGCGAGGGGCGCAGCGTGATAGGCTATTCCGGCAGTAAGACCGCTGCCAAGAAACGCGGCTTGCTGGAGAACGGGCATGTGCCGCCGCTAGCGGTGCAGCCGGAAGACCTGATGCGATTCGGCTTGATCCCGGAATTTGTCGGGCGTTTGCCGGTGTTGACATCCATGAGCGAGATGACAGAAGACGATCTGGTCAGGATTCTGACCGAGCCGAAGAACTGTCTGACGCGGCAGTACCAGAAGCTGCTGGCAATGGGTAAAGTGGACCTGGTGTTTGAAGAGGCCGCGCTGCGCGATCTGGCCAAATCGGCGATGCGGCGTAAGACCGGCGCTCGCGGACTGCGGGCGGCGATGGAAGAGCTGATGGTAGACATCATGTTCGAGGCGCCCGGCAATCCAGCTCTGAAAAAGGTTTGCGTCACCGCCGAAATGATTCGGGATAAACTCGAAGGACACGACCAGGATCTGCGCCTGCCCGCATAGCGGGAGTCTGTCCGAAAATAGTTTCGGACAGACGGTTCCAAGGGTTCAAGGGTTCAAACGCGGCTGGCGCCGCTGGTTTAAGGGTTCAAGGGTTCAAACGCGGCTGGCGCCGCTGGTTTAAGGGTTCAAGGGTTCAAACGCGGCTGGCGCCGCTGGTTCAAGGGTTCAAACGCGGCTGGCGCCGCTGGTTTAAGGGTTCAAGGGTTCAAACGCGGCTGGCGCCGCTGGTTTAAGGGTTCAAAAAGCAATTGGCATGTAAATCGACCCGTGACCCCTGAACCCTTCTAGCGCCCGGCGCTAGAAGGCGGTGGCGACAATGCGGTTCTGCTCGTCCAGGCGCACACCTTTGGGGTGGTGGTCGGGACGCTCGGAATCGTCTAGCATGCACCAGACCATCACAATCAGGCGGTCGCCGATCTTTCCCTTGTGGGCAGCGGCCCCGTTAAGGCAAGCCACGCCGCTGCCTCGCGGCCCGCATATGGCGTAGGTCTCGAAGCGTTCGCCGTTCGCAAGGTTGGCCACCAGC
>JAQVQN010000046.1 GCA_028701555.1 Kiritimatiellia bacterium
AGACCGATCAACTGCGACAAGGCGGCATGGATTTTTTGAGCGTCAGCCTCGCTGGTCATGCCGGGCACGTTCACTGTCATCTCGCGCACGTCAGAGACCCGGCAACCCGACAAGAGAGTCACGCCGAACATCAAATAAAGAAAAAATCGTTTCATGGATTAATGATAGCCCAAAGCGGACAGATACCACAACGAAAAGTTGAGGGAATGCTGGGATTTGGGTGCGATTCAATAATGTTGAATCGCAGAAGGTTAAAGGGTTCAGGGGTCAGGGTTCAGGTGTTGCGCGGCAACTTTTTATGCCGGTTATGGCAAATAAATGAGTGTCTCCGGTTTTGACATCCAAAGTAGTCCGGTTTTGCTTTCACCTTGACACCGTATTTTATTACACTGGGAGCGGTCATCTGGGTGTGATTGCGGTTCACTTGAGCAGCGCGTCGATGGCTTTCTTGTGCTCTTCGTTACCGGGCAGGGTGCGGGTCTGTTGCCAGACGGCGCGGAACTTGGTTTTGTCAAAGTCTTTGGCTTCGCTCTTTTTAGTGAGGCCGCGTACGGCCAGGGTCTGTCTGCGGGCATCAGGGGCGGTGACGGCGTGTTGCATCAGGGCCGGGATAGATCCGTTGTCAGCCCAATCGGCGAGCGCGCGCACGGCGGCGGTCGCGGTGTCCGTTTCGGCAGAGCCAGCGGCCTCTTCGACGGTTGCGAGCAGTTGCGCGCCGCCGATCCGTGCGGCGGTCTCCAGCAGCACTGGTTTTTGTTTTGCCGAGACTGCGGACAAGGCTTTCAGCAGCGATTCAGTGTAGGTCGAGGTGGTGTCGCGCCGGGCGGCTGCGGCGAACGCGGTCTGGGCTTCCGGCCTTATTTTGTCGT
This sequence comes from Kiritimatiellia bacterium, assembly GCA_028701555.1. Lineage (GTDB taxonomy): Bacteria > Verrucomicrobiota > Kiritimatiellia > RFP12 > UBA1067 > JAQVQN01. The sequence goes on from JAQVQN010000046.1 coordinate 870, forward strand.
TTGAAGACAGCAGTTTTTCTGTGAGCAGTCCGGCCTGCGGCGCATCGGCGGTCTCGCGCAGCAGACGGAAGCCCTGCACGACGGTTTCTTCATCGGCTGACGTGAGGGCGTCAACGCCGATTGCGGCGGCGGATTTGACGCGGCGCTCGCGCAAAAGTTCCAACGCGACCCGTTTGCCTGGTTCGCTGAATTTAGAAAAACCGTCGGCAAGCGGCTTGGCGACAAGCGCGGTTTTGAGCAGGCGCAGATTGTCAAGGGTCATGGTCTGTCGCGATGCCGGCAAATCGTGCAGCAGAGCAGGGAAGCAGTCGGCGAACTCTGCATGTCCTAGTAATATGATGGCGCGTTGTGCGGCGGCGGCGATCGCGTCGTCGCTGTCTTGCATGAGCGGCTCGATTTCCGTTAGGGCGGTTATATCGCCGCGCTGCCCCAGCATGTCGAGCAGCATGATTTTATGCGGCACGGATGCGGTGGTGAGCAGTTTGGCGGACCAGGCGCGGGTTTCGGACTTGCCGCCGGCCGCGCGCGCCCATTGCATTGCGATGCCGGCGTAAGTCGGGTCGGGGTCGGCGAAGGCTTCGAGCAGCAGCGGCATGCGGCGGCGGGGCTTAAGCGCGGCGAGGTCGCTGTTGAGTTTGGCGTAGCGGTTCGGCGGGGTGGAAGCGGCGTCGGTACGCCAGTTGCCGTTGACCGCATGGCGCGTTATGGTTGCGAGAGCCGCCACGCCGGGCGCGTCGGATTGCTCGAAGCGGCTGATGGCTTCTGAGTGCCGGGGAGTACCGCACCAGCGCAACTGATCCAGAAAGAAGCAGGTCACGTCGGCGTCGGATGCTTTGCGGGCGGCTTCGAGGAGAGTGTCGGCGTATGCCGCGCGCTGTTTTTTCGAACCCTCGCGCATGACGTGCTGGGTGAGTGCGGCCAGACGCGTGACGGCTAGAGGATCAGAGATACCGCCGGTTTTGACCGATGCGAACAGCTCTTGCCAGGCGGATTCGCCTTGCGCTAGTGTTTTTGAGAGTGAAGCGGAAGTGACGGCGGCGAGGGCATCGCTGTGTTTCTCGGCCCACTGGGCTGCGGTTTCCTGAGCGACGACGGGCATCGCCGTCAACAGTAATGAGATGGCGGTAAGTATCAGAGTGTGTTTCATTCGGTTGTTCCTATACAGAATCTATGCAAGAGGGTTTTGGAGTTGCGGCGTTTATATGAGCCAAGGCGCGCGTGACTGCTGATAGATGAAGCGGTCGGCGGCGGGGTCTTTGACGGCGCACAATTTTACTGGATCGAAGCGGAAGCCGCGTCCCAGTCGCATGGCGACGATCCCTAGATTCACCAGCGTGCAGGAGCGGAATCCGTTCTGCTCGTTGAGCGCAAACTTGCGCCGGTGTTTGACCGAATCCAGGAAATCGGTCTGTTGCGGCGCCGGATCAGGAAGCTCAGAAAGCAAATTGTCGAAACCAGGAATATCGGACTTCAGGCCGGGCCAGATCTTGCCATTAGGGCCTTCCAGGAATGGCGCCGCCGTGAGCGAATTGTTGCCGTCGAGCACTATCTGGCAGCCGTCGGCGTAGGTATAGGTGATGCGCCGGAAGGAGCCGACGGCATCGGGGTGCTGCGGCGGGCAGTCGATCTCGATCTTGACCGGGTTGGTGTCGTCCTTTTCTAACAGGTACTGCACGGGGTCGAGATAGTGCTGGCCCATATCGCCCAGACCGCCGCCGTCATAATCCCAGTAACCGCGGAAAGTGGAGTGGGTGCGGTGGCGGTGGTAGGGCTTGTAAGGCGCGGGGCCGAGCCAGAGGTCATAGTCAAGGTGTTCGGGCACCGGTTCCGGAGCCAGATTTGTCAGCCCGCTCCAGTTAAACTTCCAGGAGAAGCCTGTGACGCTGCCGACCACGGCTTTCAAGGGCCAGCCGAGCAGGCGGTTCTCGACGGCTTTCTTGATGGGCTTGACCTCGGTTTTCATGCCGTAGAAGCCGGACTGGAAACGGAACCATGTGTTCAGGCGGAAGATGCGGCCGTTGGCATTGACAGCCTCCATGACGCGGCGACCTTCGCCGATGGTGCGGGTCATGGGCTTCTCGCACCAGATGTCCTTGCCGGCCTCGGCCGCCATGACTGACATGATGCCGTGCCAGTGAGGCGGGGTGCAGATGTGCACGATGTCGACATCCGGGCGGGCGAGGATTTCGCGGAAGTCGCGGCAGGCGAAGACTTTGCCGTAGCCGTTCTCTTCGGCCTTGGCGATACCTTCCTTGACGCGGTTTGCGTCAGGGTCGCAAAGGGCCACCAGCCTGGTGGCCTTGTAGCCGAGGTGGTTGCCGGAGCGGGCGATGCCGCCGAAACCGATCAGGGCGCGGGTCAACTGGTTACTGGGTGCGGTCTCTGAGCGCAGTACATGCGCGGGCAAGATTGTAAAAACCGCAGCACCCGCTTTCAGGAATGAACGGCGTCGAAGGCATGTATTCATAGATTTTCCCCCTATGGTCATTATTTGCGGCGTAAAGTACACTTTCCAACTACTAATATTGCGCAATTTACCGGAAACCGCCTGGCACTACAATAATAAAATAATTCGCTTTGCATAAAGGCCTAGATAGGGTTATAAATACAGGCGCCTATGGCAAAGTCTAAAAAGAAACATGATAAAGGCGCGCTCCGCCAGTCAGCCAGCTCTCCGTCTGAGAGCAGGGTTGATGCTGGTGCAGATGCTGTGTGCGGTTGTGGGGCTGGGCATGACGGGCCGGTCGGCAAGACGGCGGAAGACGGCAGCGGGGCGCTAGGCGCGGACGCGGTGGAAGTCCGTCCTGCGGAAGAGCCAGATGCGACTACGGCTCCGGTGCGGGTTGTGCCTGTCAGCCGCTTACGGCGGGCGCTGCCTGACATTGTAAAGGTGGCGCTGGCGTTTGCCTTCATCGGGGTAGCCGCTGTGATATGGTATAAGCCGCCGCTCGTGATTGCGGATTATCCGCGTGTGACCTATCGGTATAACGGCGTGTGGTTAGATGACGCAAAGCTTTACCGTCCGTTGGCCATGCCGACCAGATATTATGTGGGATTGCCGCTTGAACTGGCTGGAAGGTACGAGTGGTTCGCGGTTGACCGGCGCCGCGAGGTAGTGGCCTTGACTGAAGAGCCGTCGAGGCGATTCATGGGCCGCAAGGCCATCAAGCGTGGCGACCCGCTGGGGCTTGATCTTGAATTCCGAAAGATAGACGGTTCCGAGTGGCAGGTGTTTTTTTTCGAAGAATCCATAGTTTTCTCGAATGCCGTGCTCGCGGTGCGTCTGGATGCCGGCAAAGGCAACGGAAAGTGAAGCTGTTAATTGATGAAGGTGGACGGCGAACATTACCGGACAATATGGATCGCTGCGGATGATCCCGCGACCGTGCTGGCTATCGATCAGCATAAGCTGCCGCACGAGTTTGAGATTATGCGCCTGTGCGCCGTGGATGATTTCGTCGCCGCCATCAAGGATATGCGTGTCAGGGGTGCGGGACTGATCGGAGCGGCAGCCGGCTACGGCATGTACATCGCGGCTTTGACCGCACCGCAGGATCGCGCACAATTCATGTTCGTGGCGGCGGAAAAACTGCTGGCCACCCGGCCCACGGCAGTCAATCTGGCATGGGCTGTGAAGCGGCAACTGCGGGCGACGGAAAAATGTGTGGCACGGGACGATGCTGTCAGGGCGGCTTTGCGGACAGCGGAGGCGATTGCCGACGAGGATGCCGAGTCATGTCGCCGCATCGGTCTGCACGGCAAAGAACTGATCATCAAGGCCGCTGAAAAAAAGCGCGGCGGCACGGTAAACATTCTGACCCATTGCAATGCGGGGTGGCTGGCTTTTGTCGATCACGGTTCGGCGCTGTCGCCGGTTTACGCGGCGTTTGACGAGGGCATAAAGACGCATGTCTGGGTTGACGAGACACGCCCGCGGAACCAAGGTGCGGCCTTAACCTGCTGGGAGTTGGGTCGGCACGGAGTGCCGCACACCCTTGTTGCCGACAATGCTGGCGGGCACCTGATGCAGCACGGCATGGTTGACTTGGTGTTGGTAGGGGCTGACCGCGTGGCACGTAATGGTGACGCGGCCAATAAGATCGGCACATATCTGAAGGCACTGGCAGCCAAAGACAACGGTGTGCCTTTTTATGTGGCGCTACCTTCTTCGAGTTTCGATTTAGAGATGGATTCGGGGCTTGCCAATGTGCCGATCGAAGAGCGCGACGCCAGCGAGGTATGTTTCGTGTCGGGCAAAGGCAGCGAAGGGAAGGTGACAACAGTGCAGATTTGCCCGGACGGGACGCAGGCGCGCAACTGGGGTTTTGACGTCACGCCAGCCCGGCTGATCGACGGGTTGATTTGCGAACGGGGTATCTGCGCGGCATCCGAAAAGGAGATAAACAACATGCTTAAGGACGTTGTCTGATGCGCCAAGAAGGCTACATCAAGTATCGGTCTTATCTGACTGACGGCGCTATACCGGAACTGGACGGGTTTGAAGAACTGAACCGTTGCCGCACGGAGCTTTTTGACCTGCGGCTGATCGGCATTTACCCTGACGGTATCGGGTTCGGCAATGTCAGCATGCGTGTTGACACTGAGCGCTTTATAATAACCGGGAGCGCGACCGGTGCTGTCAGGGAGTTGGCGCGGGATCATTACGCGCTGGTGGAAAGCATCGACTTGAAAAACAACAGTGTGCATGCGGTCGGCAAAATCAACGCTTCTGCCGAGACCATGAGCCACGGCGCGGTTTACCGGACGCTGCCCGGCGTCAACGCCGTGATCCACATCCATAGCCGGTTGCTGTTTGATTATATGCGGCGCGAGGGGTATCCCGCGACTGACGCCGCTATCCCCTTCGGAACACCGGAGTTGGCTTTGGCGATTGGATATTTGGTAACATCCATACCCGGCGATGACGGTGTGTTTGTCACTGCCGGACATGACGAGGGTGTGATAGCTTACGGGGCGACGGTGGCTTCGGCGCTGGCGGGCATAAGACAGGTTTACACGAAAGGTACGATGTGATTAAGATTGGATTGATAGGCGGGTCAGGCTTGGACAATCCGCGATTCTTTGAGCAGCCGCGCGAAGAAACAGCGACGACTCCTTACGGAGCGCCATCGTCGCCTTTGACCTGCGGTGAGATCGCGGGGCGGGAGGTGGTGCTGCTGGGGCGGCACGGTCAGGCGCATACGATACCGCCGACGCAGGTCAACTACAGGGCGAACGTGCATGCTCTGAAGCAGGCTGGCTGCACACATATTATCGCCACGACCGCAGTCGGCTCCTTGCGGGAGGACATCAGGCGCGGCGATCTGGTGATTGTTGATCAGTTCATTGATTTCACAAAGCGACGTGACGTGACTTTCCATGAGGTTTTCGATCCGCACACACCGGTGCACACGCCGATGGCCGAGCCTTTTGACGCGAAGATTCGCAAGTTGTTGAACGCGAAATGCGAGAGCCTCGGTATCCAGCACCACCCGTGCGGCACGGTAGTGACCATAGAAGGGCCGCGCTTCTCCACGCGCGCCGAGTCCCGCATGTTCAGGCTTTGGGGTGCTGACGTGATCAACATGTCGATTGCGGTGGAGGCGGCACTGTCGAACGAGGCTGGCATCCCGTACGCCGCAGTGGCCATGAGCACGGATTACGATTGTTGGAAAGAGGACGAGGCACCGGTGAGCTGGGACGGGATAATCGAGGTTTTCCGGGCAAATGTCGAAAAGGTCACACGGCTGCTATTGGCCGTGATACCCGAAATCGGGTAAGGCATGGAAAGTTTTTCCGCAAAAACGGCGATACTGGCAGACGGCGCGTTCCCGGTGGGGGCCGCGCCGCTGGATGCCTTGCAGCATGCCGACAAGATCGTGTGCTGCGACGGAGCGGCTGACAAATTGATTGCGGCCGGTATGGAGCCGTCATGGATTGTCGGCGACCTCGACAGCGTGACGGCAGGCACGCGCGCACGGTACGGCAAGCGGCTGGTGCGCGTGGCCGAGCAGGCCACGAACGACCTGTCCAAAGCCTTTCGGTTCTGTGTGAAGCAAGGCTGGCGTGACATCGTGATTTTGGGAGCGACGGGTTTGCGTGAGGATCACACTTTGAGCAATCTGTCCTTGCTGGTGGATTTCGGAAGGGAGGCTTCTGTTTTCATGCTGACCGATACGGGTTGGTTCACGCCGGTTTTGCAGTCGACCCAGTTCCCGTCGTGCCTCGGCCAGCAGGTCTCGATATTCTCTTTCGATCCGCAGGTTAAGGTATACTCTGAAGGGCTTAAATATTCTTTGGAGGGGGTGCTTTTCACGCGCTGGTGGCAAGCGGCGCTAAACGAGGCCACCGGCGACACGTTTAAACTTGTTTTCGAGGGCGGGCCTTTGCTAGTTTACCAAACATTTCAGTGATGGACAGAACCTCGGCTATTAGTGGCTCATTGGTAGAAAAGAAGCTGTAAATTATGAGAGTTTTGTGGGTGGACTTAGTTTCGGAACCGGGTGGCGCTCAAATGAGCATGTTGGAGGCTTGCGTTGGTTTGGCAGCTCGCGGGGTGGAGGTTGTGGCCGCTGTGCCGCCGGGGTTTCTTTCTGAACGCCTGAAGCAGGCCGGCATAACCGTGTATCCGGTTTCGCGCTTGCGCGCACACAAGCGCGGGTTCGGTTTTTTCGTTACAGCCGCAAAATTGTTGCGCGCGCCTGCGACGGTGTCGCAGATATTGAAAGTGGTCAAACCCGACATCATCCACGCCAACAGCCTGACCGCGTTCATGGCCGCTAAAGGCACCCACACGCAAATTCCGATAGTATGGCATGTGCGGGATCTGCGTCAGCCGCTGACGGCGGCCATTGAGGCAGGCAAGAAGGCGGAGATGATAGTCGCTGTGTCTGAGGCTGTTGACGAGTGGCTGGCTGACATTCTGTCGCCGCGGGTTTTGGGGCGCATCAAGGTCATACGCAACGGGGTTGATTGGCGGCGTTTCGCGTCAGCATCGCGCGATGCTGCGCGCATCAGGCTTGGTATGCCGGAGGATGTGCCGGTTATCGGTATGGTCGCGCATCTTACGCCTTGGAAGCGTCATGACGCTTTTATTGGCGCTGCGGCATTGATTCGCGATTCGTTGCCTGGCGCTAGATTCGTGATTGTAGGTCGAGACCTTTTCAATGAGCATGCCGCGTGGGTTGCGGAGCTAGAGCGCGCGGTTGAGCAGGCTGGGTTATCGGACAGTCTGAAATGGGTGCAAGATTGTGATGACATTAGTGAGGTTCTGGCGGCTTTCGACCTGTTGCTGCACCCGGCGTTGAACGAACCATTCGGACGAGTGGTCTGCGAGGCCATGGCGTCTGGTGTGCCGGTCGTAGCGGCTGAGTCCGGCGGTCCGTCGCATATTATCGAGAACAATGTTTCCGGTATACTGGTGCGCGGCGGCGATGTGCGCAAAATGGCGGATGCGGCTGTCAAGCTGCTGAGAGAACCGGCGGTGGCCGAGAGGTTGGTTGCCTGCGGAAAAACGCGGGTTCGTGATAAGTTCTCGTCAGAACGGGTTTGTGACTTGCTTGCCGCCGCCTACAAGGACCTGCTGTTGGCGGCGGCGTATCATCCCGATGAACATTGACGGCATGGTGTGCCGTTGAGCCACTATGAATTTTACCGGTGCCATTTGAGTTCATGCATGACTTGGCCGTCAGACCCCAAGGTTTTGACATGCAAGGTTTGCTGGTTCGCATCCACGCGGATAACAGTGGCATTTTTAAAAGGGTGTGCGCCGCCTATGAAGACGGGCCAGCGGAAACCGCGCCTGACATCCGGGCAAGGTTCAATAACCTCCGGTTTATGCGTGTGCCCTGAAATAACTACGTTGACACGCCCACGGTCGAGCAGTGGGGCGAACAAAGCGTTGATCCTTTTTTGACCATATCGTCCCTGCAAGTTGTCTGCGCGCCAATCCGGCGGTATATGCATCACCGCTATCCGCCAAGCGGCTTCGTTGAAAGCCGCACTGGAAAGCTCGCGTTCCAGCCAAGCGGCTTGCGCTTGCATGTAAGCTTCAAAATCGACCAGACCGCTGTACTCGGCATGTTCGTCAGGCTTGTCTTCGCCGCTGTCCAACAGCAGCACGCGAGCGGCACCGAAAGTCAATGCGCCGTAATATTTGTTGTTGGGAAGCAAGAGATAATCCCGCAAGTTACGGGCTTTTGCGCCTCTGGTCTCATGGTTGCCGCGCAGAAAAAAACACGGTATGGAACGCGACGCGAACCATGACATCGGCAAGAGAAGGTTATCGCATATATCCGCCTCGGTTTTGGGGTCATGCAGTACGTCGCCGTTGAAAACCGCGAAATCGACGGGTGTTTCGATCAGGGGCAAGAGCATCGGGTAAAGGAAAGTCCGGCTATGGATATCGTTGAAAACAATGAAAGAGACCTTACCGTCTTCACGCTGCCGGGGCGGCAGTGTCAGTTCCGCATTGACGGCGGGTTCGCCGAAAGTCACCGCATATGGATTGAACGAGTTGATCGGGCGTGATTTGGCCCGCAAACGCAGAGGCTTGGCGGGGTCGAAGCCTTCGATGACGGCCTTCTGCAAAGTGCTGTTCGCTGTCCGCAAGCCGTCTTCTGAGAACCAAGCCTGCCGCCAGACGGTGGTGTCCCGAGCAGTATCCTGTGTCCACTCTACAACGCCGTCGGCAGGTGATTTTGTCATCCAGCCGACGCCGAGGCGGTCGCTATCCAGCAACTGCACCCATGGGGGTATGCGGATCAGACTTTCCGCCAGCGGTGAGCGAACCTCGGCTAGGGCGTTTGATTCAACCGTGTTATTGGGGGTGAATTTGGCGTTCGATTGAAGCGCCACCATGATTGCTAGCACTGCTAGTGTTCGTAGTTGTTTTGGCATATCGTTTACTCATTTTTCATTTCACTGGAGGCGCCACGCACAACTGCACGATCGCCTCGCGCACGCGGGCGATCTGTTCGTCGTTCATGGCCAGATAGCGGTCGCGGCCCTGTCCGTTTTTGCCGGGCCTGAAAACGGTGGCGCCGTCGTCGGCCACATCGACAGTACCCGCAGGGGAAAGATCGAAGTACCCGCGGTCCGGGTAGACCGCGTAAAGCAGGGCAGTCGGGTCCCAGGTCGGACGGTTGTGGTCTTTCGGCGAGTAGAGCGCATAAGCCTCGGGCATAGGGTGGTGCTTGAGGTAACCGTAGTCTCGCTCGATCGACTCATAAGGATAAGTTGCTGCGATGCCGATCTCGAACCCGCTCCAGGCCACCGGTGAAGGCCACGCCTGGGCCAGCTTTTTCGCGGCGGGTATGTCCTTGACGACGTTGTACTCCAGATAGCGATTGTTCCAGTTGACAGTTTGGAAGGCCCCCGCCATGATTGAGAGCAGTTGCACCTTTTTCGCGATCAGTTCGCGTCCGCTTAGCGGCGAGTGCGCGTCCGGGGATGACTCCAGCAAACGCTGGAAGTTGGTGAAGAAGCCCACCTGCACCAGCGTCACGCTGTGGTCCGGCTGAACGGCCAGGATTTTACGGAGCAAGCCCGTGGCTTCGGGCGCGTCGCTGCCGCTCTTCAAGTCATGCGGGTAGCGCAGGCGGCCGTCCTCGTTTTTTGCCTCGGACAGCAGGTTGAATTTGCCCGGTTCCGGCGTTGCGCCGCCCTTGACCACGCCGATCGGGATGTCAGGACGTCCGTAGAACGTATTGACCGCATCCGTGAAAGCCGCAGCCTGAG
>JAQVQN010000437.1 GCA_028701555.1 Kiritimatiellia bacterium
TGGTGTTGCGCAGGTAACCAAGGAGTACCGTGAGACGCTGAACAAGCAGTTCGGCTTCGATCGTCCGGTCTACGAGCAGTATTGGGACTGGCTGGTTCACAAGCGCATGGGCATGCGCATCAGCTCTTATGACTATCCCAACCGCACGGCATGGCAGTTGATATCGTCACGCATCCCGGTCTCTTTGTGGTTCGGCATTACCAGTTTTTTGCTGAGTTATCTGATTTGCATACCGCTGGGGATCGCTAAAGCCCTGCGCCACCGGCAGACCTTTGATGCGGTTTCGAGCCTGATTGTGTTTGTCGGTTACGCCATACCTGCCTTTGCGCTCGGCATGGTTCTTAAAATGTTGTTCTGCGGCACGGTGGAAGGGTTGGGCGACATCTTTCCCTTGGGCGGGTTTGGGTCGGATTTCGCTTTCGCCCCTTCTTTTTGGGAGCGGCTGGCTGACCGCGCCTGGCACATGGCTTTGCCGGTGACTTGCTACGTGGCTGGCAATTTCGCTGTGCTGACACTGATCATGAAAAACTCGCTGCTGGACCAGATCTCCAGCGACTACGTGCGCACGGTACTGGCCAAGGGTGCCACACGCCGCCGCGCCATCTGGGGGCACGCTTTCCGTAATTCACTGATACCTGTTGCCACAGGTTTCGGCTCGATTCTAGGAATCTTGTTCGCAGGCTCGATCATCATCGAGAGCATCTTCGAGATACCGGGTATGGGGCGTTTGAGCTGGGATGCTCTGATCGGCCGCGATTACGCGGTCTTCATGGCTTTGTTGGCGCTGACCTCACTGATGCAACTGGCAGGCAATCTGCTTTCTGACTTCTGTTACATGTTGATAGACCCACGGATACATTTTGGCAAATGATGAGTTTTAAGTGGAAATACACAATTTCGCCTCTGACACGGAAACGCTTGCAGAACTTCATGCGCATACGCCGTGCCCGCTGGTCTTTGGTCGCGCTGGTTGCGCTTTTTACGTTGAGTCTTTTTTCGGAACTAATCTGCAATTCGCGGCCGCTTTACCTGCGTTTCAAAGGCAAAAGCTTCTTACCGTTCGCACAGAATCTGACGCATGCAGATCTTTTAAGAGAGGGGGCCGAGGCTGGGCGCATAAACTTCAAGGCCTTGGTAGCGTCCGATGAATTCAAGGAGGATAAAAACAACCGTGTGCTTTGGACGCCGGTGCCCTACGGCCCGGGGGAGGTGCTGGACGCCGCGCACTTGAGGGCTTACCGCACTGTGCGGATGTCTGTCGTGCCGGAGTATAATGTCGGGCGCCTGAACCTTTTGTCCGGGCTGACAGTGGTGATGCCGGTCAACTGCGAGGGTTTTTTTCCAGGAACGCCTGTAGTGGAAGGTCAGCGGCTAGATGAGCATTGGGTATTGCCGGAAGAACTGAAAAGCACCTTGCAAACGCGCTTGGCAGGCGGTGCGGATGCTGCCCGTGATTTCATTGTAGAGCATGCGTCACAGGCAGGTCAGCGTGCGCGGATTACATTGCCGGCAGTCGTGGCGCGTGCGGCTCTGCCTGCTTCCGTGCGTCTGACTTTCCGACAGCCAGATCCGCCGGAATTACCTTTTCAGCTCATTTTCCGTCAGAAACCTGACGGGCAAGTCTATCCCGTTTCCAGTAAAATGTGGCAAAAGATTCCAGAGAAAGTCAGGCCTAAGATTTTGGGATTGGCACAGGAGGCTTTTGACGGAACAGCCCCGCAAGCGGTTGTCGCATGGAAGGGGCGTGTTGCAGAGGTTTCATGCGCACTGAGCGAGATAGCCTGGCCTTTCCCTCCGGTCAAAGGGCATTGGATGGGCATCGACTCCGCTGGACGCGACGTTTTTGCGCGTGTTCTATACGGTATGCGCACGGCGCTGTTGTTCGGTCTTATTTTGGCTGTGTGGGCTATGGCGTTCGGACTCCTGATCGGCTCTCTGCAAGGCTATTTCGGCGGATGGGTGGACATCGCCGGGCAAAGGCTCACGGAGATTTGGAGCGCATTGCCGTTTCTGTACGTGATGATTTTCATAGGAGCTGCCTTGGGTCGCAGTTTCATGCTGCTGCTGATCTGTTACAGTCTTTTCAATTGGATCGGCGTGTCATATTACATGCGCGCTGAATTTTTGCGTTTGCGTTCGCGCTCGTATGTCGAGGCGGCGCGCTGTCAGGGACTCTCCGCACCGCGCATAATCTTTTTCCACATACTTCCGAATGGTTTGACGCCGCTGATCACGCTTTTCCCGTTCAGCCTGATTGGTGCCGTGGGATCATTGGCCGCACTTGATTTTCTGGGGTTCGGTCTGCCTCCGCTCTCACCGAGCTGGGGCGAGTTGTTACAGCAGGCGCGTCTGTTCCGCTGGGCGTGGTGGCTGATCCTGTTCCCGTCCGCCGCACTGTTTGTCGTGATGCTTTTAACCGTGATTGTTGGCGAGGGCTTACGCGACGCATTTGATCCGCGCCAGCAGAGCCGTATGGAGTAAGATTGGGCGCTACTGAAACGGGTATGTGATGTTGCTTGAGATCAGAGATTTGCATGTTGAGTTTGAAACGGACGGGGTGGTTACCCGTGCGGTGGAAGGCGTGTCGTTAAGCCTTGACCGCGGACAGGTCTTGGGGCTTGTCGGCGAGTCAGGT
>JAQVQN010000047.1 GCA_028701555.1 Kiritimatiellia bacterium
GGCCAGCTAACCCGCGCCTGATCCCCAGTGTGTTTTTATTCACACGCAACGGCAACGCCAGCCTTAACGCGGCCAAACGCCTGTCATCCGGCTATCCTCCTGCCGCCAATGCGTTTTTCAGCGAATGGCCTTGTATCGGTTCAATGGTCAACCCGTTCGGCCCAGACGATGATTATGCATCCTGGTACGTGGGGTGCCTTTATCTGGATAAGCCTGAGAAAATCTACTTTGCAACTGTTTCGGATGAAGGTTCGGAGTTCGCCATCAACGGCAAGAACATCCACAGTTGGCCCGGTCTGCATACCCGGCACGGCGGTGCCCAGGGGCAGCGCGGTGATCATGTGGAACTGCCTGCCGGTCTGCACCGGATCGACTATTACCATTTCGAGGCGCGCGGTACGCAGGAGGCGCAGCTTGTATGGCGCCGCAAGGGTGTCACCGAGGGCGACTTGCCGGAAATGGTAACAGGATTCGCCCGCTCCGGTGAGGCTTCTGTACGCAGGATAATTTTCCGTGACGGCAGAACCTGCGCGGTGATTCGCGGGGCGAATGAGCCCAACGGATATCTGTGGCTGGGCGACCAGCCTTTGACGCTGTTCTCTTTGTCCTGTCAAGGACTTGACCGCTCCGCCCCCAACACCTCTTTGGAGTGGGAATTCGACAAGTCCAAAAGATTCGATGCGCTTGAGCTAGAATGGCTGGTTTCCGGCGATCACGACCTTATGTCATATCCTGTTACATTGGCGGTCTCTAATGCTGCCGGAGTGGCACGTACAACCGCACGGCTGCTCAGTCCATGGACACCGACTGCGCTCTCGCTGGAAAATCCCACGGATCGACTGGCTTTCCGCAAGGCTTTTTACAATATGCTGCGGGCTGTGCCGCAGCCGCACGATCCTTGCACAGACTGGAAAAAAGATTATTGGGGTATGTTGATCGAACTGCTGGAGCCTTACCGGGCCGGGCCGATACTTGTAGAACTTTTCACCCGCGGCTTCGATTCCCTACAGAAGCTACCTGCCGAACAGCGCTGGGCACTGGAAGAGCGGTTTGTTGAAACCTTGCGAATGCAGCGCAATGACAAACAGACGCTTGAATGGATCGCGCGGCTCGAAAGCAACGAGAGAAACAACTCGCGTAAATTCCGCTGGAAAGACGAGCGCGTCAGTTTCCTGTTGTTCCACATGAACGATCTGGAAGGGGCAAAACGTGAGGGAACGCTGCTCAAAGAGGCCGCTCTCGCGCCGGATCAGACCCAAATCGCTGCTTTGCGCCTAGGGGATATCGAGCGGACGGCGGGCAACCGTGACACGGCTCTGAAGTTTTATCAGGAGGCTCAGGAGCGCTACCGCAGCCGTAACAAGCTCGGTATGGCCGGTGGCAGGCTGGCTTATGTGAGCCCGCGCAAACGATCCGAAAAAGAGAAGAGCGGCAAACAGCAAACCGTGGCGAACCAGCGTAGGGTGGACGATTGGAAAATCTATACGGTCCACGACTCTTCAATGTACACGACCATTACCAGCTTTCTAGAGCAGGACGCCATTGCGGAAGCATTCCAGAAGCTCAGCGACTGGGAAAACGAGTCGCCAGTTTCCAAACTTGGGGGAGAGTATGCGCTGGCCGAGGCGGCTATTTATATATATGTCGAGGACGTGCGCCGAGCGGTCCATACGCTTACGGCTTATCGCAAGACCGTCGCGATGAGTGCGCAGCTTGCCGACGCAATGAAACTGGAGTTGGAGTGCCACCAGCGCCTTAATAACCAGGCGGCGGTCAAAGAGGTGGCTGAGGAGTTTCTGAAAAGGTTTCCGGGACACCCCTTTGAGGCGAAAATGAAAGAGGCGTTGTGAGAAGTGTATTATTTCATTAGTTCGTTAGCGTGTTGTTTGAGGAGAAAGCTTTTTTTGGGAATGGTGTAATGATGGAATGGTGCAATAGTGGAGCTAAATCGCTTAGGATAGCGTTTTTTCGCGGCGCGTTCGTTTGTGTGGGCTTGTTGTGGCTGAGCCTTGCGGCGTGGGGCGGCATCAAGATCGACCCCGGCAACATGTCGCCATACAGCAAGACCAAGGTCAGCGCTAACCTCTACGCCAAACCTGACCCAGATGCGCTGGGCGGCATCAAAGGTGTCATTGCCGACGCGCCCTCAGAGGTGCTGGGGGTCTTGGTGATACCGCAGAAATTCCCAGATGTTTCGGCCTTGTCAAACATCGAGGGTGGCTTGTCGGACAAGAACGCCAGAAACATCAACAAGGACATGAAAAACGAGGTGTACCTGGCCGGACTTGGCGGGGACAACTCGTTTGTACTATACGGTCTGCCGCCCGGCAGGTATGACCTTTTTGTGCTGTGTGAGAACGCCTTTTATGAGGGGTTGATGCTTTCTCGCGCTGAAAACACGCTCTCCGAGCCTGACATTAAATCGATCAAGGATAAGATCAACGAATCCAATCCTTTTTTCAACTTGAAACACCAGCATCGGATCGAGGGACAGACCGGCACCTACGGCAAAGCCCGCGTTGTGGAGCAGGAGGTGCGGACGTTGCCTGTGACTTTGCAGAGTGCTGAGGTGCTGACGCATATCCAGATCCGCAGTATCAAGCTGTGTTTTATGGAGAGCGTCGGGACCGCGCGTCTGGGGACTCACTGGGAGATGAAAAAGACTCGCGAGATGACTAGACAGGAGCTTGGTCCGCCTGATACCAAAGGCCTTATACCAGGGTATTTTAGGAAGTCGTTGCAGGGTTTCCGTGTTTCTACCAGGCTCCGCGATGTGGGAGTGATCAGTATTGCAGCGGAGTCTACGCAGGGCGCGGAAAGTTCCGCTGCAGAAGAATGATTGGGACATCAGCAGGTTCAAGCGTGCTGTTTTTTAAAAATGAGGGAATGACATGGCCAAACTGATTATACAGCAACCGGACGGCGACCAGCTCTTGACCGAGCTTGACGCTTCACAATCTTATGTTATCGGCAGAAGCGAGGATTGCTCGATTTGTATTCCAGCGGAAGCGATTTCAGGCCGGCACGCCAGTCTGGTGCCGTCGGATCAAGGCTGGGTACTGGAAGACTTGGGGAGTTCCAACGGGACGAGTGTCAACGGGCAGGAGATAACGCAGGCGTTATTGGCGGGCGGCGCGCAAATCATGCTCGGAGGACAGATTGTCTTGCTGTTCATGGAGGATACGCCTGCTGCGGGCACGGCAATGGCAGCAGAAGAGTCGCGTCCGGATGCTGACACCGGAAAGGCGGAAAAGGTTGGACGGCGCAACCTCAAGGTTCAAGGGGCGTCAGAAGACGACCTAAAGTTGGTCAAGGCCATGTCAGCGCGCTCGAATAAGATAAGAGCTGAGATCGCCAAGGTGATTATCGGGCAGGTTGATGTGATTGACCAGGTGATGATGGTCATTATCGCAGGCGGTCACGGCTTGCTGGTGGGCATGCCTGGCATGGCGAAAACAACGCTGTGCGCGACCATCGCCAAGGTGTTGGACATGGAATTCAAGCGTGTCCAGTTTACGCCTGATTTGATGCCGACCGATATTACCGGCACGGAGATTCTGGAACACGATCCTGTGACAGACCAGAAGAATTTCCGTTTCATCAAGGGGCCGATCTTCACCAACATGCTGCTGGCCGACGAAATTAACCGTACCCCGCCTAAGACACAGGCATCGTTGCTGGAAGCTATGCAGGAGAAGTGTGTGACGGTCGGCAATCAGACGTATAAGCTGGACGCTCCTTTCTTCGTGCTGGCCACGCAGAACCCGATCGAGCAGGAAGGCACGTATCCTTTGCCAGAAGCTCAGCAGGACCGTTTCATGTTTAATTTATGGGTTGATTATCCGTTAGAGGACGAGGAAGAGACGGTAGTCAAGGCCACAACCGTCGCGCAGCGTGAGACGCCGAATAAAGTCATTTCCAAAGAGGAGCTTTTGCAGCTTCAGGAAGTGGTTCGCAAGATTCCGGTTTCAGATCATGTGATCAAATATGCAGTTAGGCTGGTGCGCGCTACGCGTCCGCATGACGAGAAGAGCCCCGATTTCATCAAGAAATACGTCTCGAACGGTGCCGGTCCGCGTGCCGGGCAGTTTTTGGTTTTGGCAGCCAAAGCTCGCGCTGTTCTCGAGGGGCGCATACATGTGAGCTGCAACGATGTGGTAAAAGCCGCTGTGCCGGTGCTGCGCCACCGCATCATCGCAAACTTCGCCGCTGATTCGGAAGGCATTTCCACGACAGCGCTGGTCGAACGCCTTTTGAAAACCGTGACGCAGCCGGACGACTCGGATTATCAGAGCCGTTAAGAACGCATTAGCGTATGACAAATGATTTTCTTGAAAGGCTTGAAGGCCTTTATAACGGTTATGTTGATTCTTTCCGGGACGCAGACGGCGCTTTGCCGGAGATGCTCGGTCTGAAGTTGCGGCACACGCGTGGGGTTGTCGATGACGCCGCGCTAATCATGGCCGGTGAAGGGTGGGCGGCTGGGAGCTGCGTGCTGGGCCGGGCATGTGCCCTGCTGCATGACACCGGTCGTTATTCCCAGTGGCAGGAGTTCGGGACATTCCAGGATTCAAGGTCAGTCGATCACGCGCGGCGGGGGGTGGAGGTCATAACGCGCGAAGGCTGGCTTACCGCGTTGATGGCGTCAGAACGCAAGGCGGCTATTGTGTCGGTGGCGTTGCACAACCGCAGGGTTTTGCCCGTAGGGCTAGACGCGGCAACCACGGCGTTCGCGCATTTGGTACGGGATGCCGACAAGCTTGATATCTTCAGGGTTTTTGAGGCGGCTGTGGCTGACGGGATGTTGGAGCGTAATCCTGAGATGACGTGGGGCTTGCGGATGGACGGGCCACCCGCGCAAGATGTTTTGCGGGCTGTCGCTGCTGGCCACACCGTAGATTACGCGCAGGTCAAATCGCTGGCTGATTTCATATTGATCCAGATCGGTTGGCTGTCCGGCGGCTTGCACTACCGCGCCGCGTTGAGGCTGGCTGCTGTGCGCAAGGCTCTTGAATTCCGCGAAGATTTCTTGCTCAAATTATGTGGGAAGGATGCAGTCAAGGAGTGTTGCGATGATGTGAGAGTGCGGTTGTCCAAGCGATTGAATGAAACGGAGGCAACTTGAAGGCTTTGTTTGTTGTGGCTTCGACGGTTGGAGAGTTTGACCGCGAGACTTTGCGTCTTGCTGCACAGGCTCACTCCGAGGCTTGCGGTTTTGAGTTCGACATTTGCATTGTCAGTCCAGGCGAGGATATCACTGCGGCGATTGCCCGGAATGACATGTCCGGCATCGGTTGCCTGGCGGCTGTTGGCGGCGACGGCACAGTTTCCGCCGTAGCGCATGAGCTAGTTGGAAGGGGGCTTGCCTTGGGCATCGTGCCTGCGGGCACGGGCAATCTGGTAGCGAGGGAACTAGGTGTTCCGCTAGCGATCGGGGAAGCGGTGGCACTGATAGCGCGGGGCGGCGGGCTTAGAAGGATCGACGCGATGCAGATAGGGGACCGCACCTATCTCTTGAATGCCGGTGTTGGTATAAATGCCGAGGTGATTGACCAGACCTCCCGCCTGGGTAAAAGTCTTTTCGGTCGCTCCGCTTATGTCGGGACTGCGGTTTGGAAGGTTCTGCAGGCGAGGCCGCAGCGCTTCGAGGTTACTGTCGATGATGACACCAATGTCTACAATGCCACCGATATCGCCATCTCGAACTGCGGCATTCTGGCGCGGGCACTGAATCCTAACGGTCCGGATATCCGCGCTGACGATGGTCAGGTTGATGTCTGCATACTGTGCATGAAGACCCCGCTGGAATATCCCTGGTATTATTTTCTCAAGCGTATCGCTCCAGGGCGCGTGAACAAGATCATTCACGAGATGCCGGCGCTAAAGCGCGTAACTATCAAAAGCGCCGCGCCGGTGATTGTTCAGGCTGACGGCGACATTATCGGCAACACGCCGTTGACGATAGAGGTGCTGCCGAAAGCGGTCACGGTGATTGTGCCGACTCTCCGCGTAAGTTGAGAATCAGGTCAATCCACACGTGACAGCTCAAGCTTGTCAATGTAAAGGGCCTGAATGAAAGATTCCGCGCCACCCTTTTTGTCAAATCTTCCGGGACCGATCCAGAAGTAATGTCCGGTTTCAGGGACCCATTCCGCCACTTCATGCCACTCATAGCCGTCGCCTACCTGAGAGGACTTGCGCTCAATCCCTCCGCAAGGGCGTTTATTGTCTGCGTCATAAACGCCAGCCCAGAAAGCTTCGCCTTCCTGGCCGGGCTTCTTCTCCACGCGCACGCGCATGCGGAGGCGGTATTTTTGTCCTTGGTCAAAAGCGACATTACGGAAGTGCAAGGTCGTGCACCACTCGTAATGGGTGTTGTAAAGTTTCATGGCCGAGCCATCTTCAGCCAGCGGGTCAGCGACTGTGTCGCCCCATTGGCCACGATTGCCTAAACCCAACAGCGTGTCCTCAACGACCGCACTTGAAGCTGGCTGCGGAGGCTCAGGCGGGTTCGCGAGATTGCGCCAATAGGACAGTGTCTGGTCATGGTATTCTCCGCTTTCCGAGATTCGGATGTTCCTGGCCTCGTCAAACCGCTTCACCAGTTCTGACGCGACTGACCGCATCTCTGGTGTCGGCAAAAACCCCTTGGGTTCTCTTGTGGCCCATACCGTGATCTTTTCGCGTTTAGCCATGCGGTGCAGACGGACGTGCAGCATTGGCACAGCACTCATGCGCACGTTGTAGGAGTGGGCGGGGGAATCCTTGACAGCCGCCTCCGCCTGTTGCCACAAGGCCGCTGACCTTGCCATGAACTCTTCTGAAATGTCAGACTTGGTGATATCTTCAAAGATACGCAAAGGTTTTTCGGCTGGGTTCTTGTAAAAAGCGTGCGCCCCGTCGAAATATTCGCGCACGATAGGTGCGGCTTTGCCATAATAGCCGTTGAAGAAATCAGCCATTAGCGCTTCAAAGTCGCTCTCCGGGTTCCACAGCCATTTGGCCAGCAGCCAAGCCTTCAGTTCAGCGAAGTCGCCGTGCCGTCCTTGATAGGCGCCTTGCTCGAAAAGGCCTACCACCTTGTTGTCGCGTAAAAAGCGCACGTTGCCTTGAAGTGCCATCACATTGGGAAATGGACCGGTGTAGTTGCGGAAATTGGTTGTGTAGTCCCAGATGTAGAGCTTGTCGGTCATCGCGCTCCAAGCTCGGATCTCGTCCACGAATTTGCGGTTTTCTTCAAACGGGCTTTGGTCGAGCGGTACAGAGAAATCGCACTCGATTGTACACAGACGAGGCACGACGTTATGACGCGGACGCACGGTCTTTGGCGGCTTGCGTGTGTACTGGTAGGCCAGGGTTTCGATCCAGACGTTTGGAAACTCCTTTTCCACGGCTTCGGCCACCTTGTTGACGAATTCGATCATTGTTCCGGCTTGTGACCCCTCGCGTTCGTCAACAAGCTTACAGGCTGGACAGGTGCAGAATCGGTGCCAGTCATTCTGACTTACGCTGAAAAGTTTGGCGGACGGGTCTTTGCGGATGCCGGCCAGCAGGTTTTCCGTCACGATCTTGAGTACATCGGGATTGGTCAGGCACAACTGCGTGTGGTCTTTGACGCGGCTTCCTTCGATCTCACTGAAATACTCCGGATGCGTGTCGAAATATTTGTCAGGCGGACATAGAGTGTTGAAAGTGTGCACAAAGAAGCCGTTGCCGAAACGGATCTTGTCGCCGTGCTTTGCTTGCAGGCGCATGCTGGATCCGTTCGCCTTGTTGCGCGCGGCTAGGTCGCCCTCGAACATGTCGAACCAGAAAGGTTCCCGCATGGCGAAAGCCGGCATCTGGGTCTCGTCGATCAGCGGCACCTCGAAAGTCGTGCGCTGCGGTATCACGCTGTGCCAGGAAGCGTACCAGCGGCAGCCGCCGAAACGTTCCAGCACCTCATACACGCCGTATAATGTGCCGCGTACAGGTCCGCCGATGACCAGCAGGTGCGGCCGTTTGGCCACGAGGCGGAAGCCGTCAGCGCCGAGCCTGTCCAGCTCGGCTGGTGCTCCCAGCAGCGTGGCCGTGTGGCGGGTGTCGCCTAGCAGCACAGCTTTGGCGGGCAAAGGCTCCGCATCGGTCACGATTTGCAACTTTACGCCAGTCATTTCTTCTGTAAAACGCTGGAACTCCTCTGTCGCGTAGAGTTGTGACGGCGAAGCGTCGGCAGGGCGGACCAGCGTGTAGCTTGCCGGTTGTCCGCGAACGGCTAATGGCAAAGTCTGTGCTTGGGTCATTGCTGCAGTCAACAAGGCGGTGCACACGATAATACGGCTATGCATGATTTGTCCTTTTGCGGAGTTCCAAGAGTTAGCGGCAGTTGACAACATGAGCCAGGCAGCTTTTAGCGGCAGCGAAAGCGTTGTCGGGGTCGCTCTCGTGCTCGATGATGTAACAGGTGGTGCCGCCGAACTGCTCGCAGAGTGAGAGGACTCTTTTGAAATCTACCTCGCCCTGGCCGAAGACCGCCTTCTCGGGGCCGCCGTACTCTTTCAGGTGCACACTGAGCGAACGCTCGGGATAACGTTCGATCATGGCGTAAGGGTCGCCGCCGCCGCCGATGCAGTTGCCGATGTCGATCTGGTGAATAAACGTTTTTGGCGTGTTGTCGAAAATCATTTCCCAAGCGGTATGCCCGCCTTCGACCTTTTTGAAATCGCCGCCGTGTGCATGGTAGCCGATGTGCATGCCGGCGGCATGGGCGGTCTCTGCCGCGCGCGTCAGCTCTTCGGCGGTCTTAAGGCATTTGTCTCTGCTGTCCAACTGCTTGGGGTCGATCCATGAGATTATGATGTACGGGCAAGCCAAAGCTTTGTGGAAATCGATAGTCTTCTGGATCTGGTCTGGCATGACCGAATTGTAACCGTTATGGGCACCGAAGGCCTTAAGGCCGTTGTCGGCCAGCAGAACGCCAAGGTCTTTCGGTTTTTCGCCATAAGGCCCGAAGCCCGCGAATTCCACGCCCGCGAAACCCAGCTCGGCCGCTTTCTTGACCGTGCCCGCAAAATCTTTTTCAGCCTGTTTGCGGAAAGAGTACAACTGAATACCGACCGGTATTTTTTTGCTGCCTGCCGCCGCGCTAGCGTTGCTCCGCAAGGCTGTTGAGAAGCCGGCGATAGCGAATGCCGATTTAATCAAGAAGCTTCTTCTGTTTTCCATCTTTAACGATCCTTTCCCGTTGTTTATGATGCGCGCATTACCTTTGATCTTTTGACGAAATGGAGCCGGGTATGATAGGCCGGTTATGCCTAACCTATAGGGCATTTGAGTTTTATTGGTCTTTTTGTGACAGGCGGCTGGCAGTGCGGGCAAAAGTGAGTGCCGCGCTGCGCCACGATGCTGCGGGCGAGAACAGTTCCGCACCGCGGACAAGGCAGACCGTCGCGCCGGAAAACCTTGAGGTTGTCAGCGTTTCGGCCGCGGTTACCGGCCACGCTGTAAAAATTGTCCTGACCGGTGCCGAGTGTTGTACCGTTATTGTCGACAGCATTCTGCAGGACTTGCTGGATGGCCTGATGGAGACGGCTTATTTCTTTGCGCCCCAATGTGTCAGCGCACTGTTCGGGGTTGATCCGCGCCTGCCAAAGAGCTTCATCAACATAGATGTTGCCCAGCCCGGCGACAATGGTTTGATTCAGAAGCAAGGGCTTGATGCGTCCGGTCTTGCCGCGCAGCCGCTCTTGCAGAGCAACTGCGGTGAAGTGTTCTGAAAGCGGTTCAGGCCCGAGCGCGTCCAGCGGGTTGTGGCCGTCTGAAATCAATCTGAAACGGCCGAATTTACGAGTGTCGTTGAAGACAAGCAGCCTGCCGCCAGATAGAAGGATAGCAATATGGTCGTGTTTGCCCAAACCATCTTCAAGCGCGGAGAAGCGCAATTTGCCTGTCATGCGCAGGTGAATTAGCAGCCTGTCGCCGTTATCGAGTGATAACACAATATATTTTGCCCTACGGTCAATGCGGGTGATCTTTCTCCCTGTGACCGAAAGCTGGAATTGTTCCGGCGTGGTTTCAACCAGAGTGCGCGGCCAGCGCACATCGACACCGATTATTTCGGAATTCTCAAGCCCGTGGCTGCGGAGGTCGCGCACGACCGTTTCAACTTCAGGAAGTTCCGGCATAACTTTTCACATGATGATGAGTTCTTTTTCCTAAATATCCAGACAATAGCCTTTAATCCGCAGATTCTCAAGCGATTATTGAATTTGTGGCAACGGTAGTGCAAAAGCGGAGAGTTTGCCATGCCAACTATTGTTTGCAGATCGTGTAGAGCAGCGAGTCGACATCTTCGGCGGAGACCGGACGTGGGTTGGCGGCGGTGGAACCGGAGGCCAAAGTCTCGCGGATCACAGCCGCAGGGTCGGCGATATGACAACCTTTAAAGGGATTGTCGAGCTGCATGGTGTCGAGCCATTGCGCGACTAGCGCCTCGACATCTATGCCGAGTCGTTTCTTGAGGTCTAGCAGATCCGGCTGTATGGTCTGGCGGTTGAAAGTTAGCGCGGCAGGCAGGCAGCAGGCGCAGGCCAGACCGTG
>JAQVQN010000048.1 GCA_028701555.1 Kiritimatiellia bacterium
ACCTTGGCCGACAGCGCGTCCAACTTTTCCAGCTCATCGCGGATTGCCGGCTTGGCTCTCACAAGCTGTGTCAACGTCGGATCAGGCGTGAAATATTTTCGGATCGAGTTCTTGCCGGGCGATGTCACAATAATCACCTCGTCCGCGCCAGCCGACAGCGCCTCCTCCACCAGCCATTGCAAGGCCGGCTTGTTGCCGATCGGCAACATTTCCTTCGGCACCGCTTTGGTCGCCGGCAGAAACCGTGTGCCGTAACCGGCGGCTGGAATGATGGCTTTCATGAGATTATTGCGACCACTATCCGTCTTAGATTGCCTCATGAAATACGGCAACACTGCGCTGAGGCAAAGTGATCGAAATTATGAGTAAAAAACGCTAGGCTTTGATACAGGGTGACGGCATGACGTTGCGGGTATCGACCACAAGCGGTGCCCAAGCTGCGAGCTGCGCATAATCAACAGATGCGTGTGCCGTGGCTATAAGCACGCAATCATAAGCCGAGACAGTCGCTTGATTCCACTCGACCGAACGCGTGCCAGCCCACTGCGGATGCTCGCGCGTCTTTCGTATCACCGGCACGTAAGGGTCATAGTAGGACACTTCGGCACCGCGCCCTTTCAAAAGTTCCATCAGCACGTAGCTCGGCGATTCGCGGTCGTCATCCACATTGGCCTTGTAAGCCAACCCCAGCACCAAAACCTTGCTGCCGTTGAGCGGCTTTTTGACCGTGTTCAGAGCCTCGGCTACACGGTTGACCACATGTTCAGGCATACGGGTGTTGATCTCGCCGGCAAGCTCGATGAAACGGGTGGACTGACCGTACTCGCGCGCCTTCCATGTCAAGTAGAACGGGTCGATCGGAATGCAATGCCCGCCCAGTCCCGGCCCCGGATAGAAAGCCATAAAACCGAAGGGCTTGGTCCTTGCCGCCTCGATAACCTCCCAGATATCGATATCCATGGCAGCGTACACAACCTTCAGTTCGTTAACCAAAGCGATGTTGACGCAGCGGAAGATGTTCTCCATCAGCTTGGTCGCCTCGGCCGCACGACAGGACGAAACCGGCACAAGCGTCTTGATCGCGATGCCGTATATCTCCTGCGCCTTAGCTAGACAGGCTGGCGTAAGTCCTCCGACAACTTTAGGTATTGTCGCAACCACGCTTTGCGGGTTACCCGGATCTTCGCGCTCAGGCGAGAACGCCAGATGAAAACCCTGACCGGCAGTGAGCCCCGAACCCTCTTCCAGCACCCGGCGCAGATCCTCGTCAGTAGTGCCGGGATAGGTCGAGGACTCCAGTGCCACCAGCACGCCCTTGCGCAGATGAGGTGCTAGCGCCTTGCCGGTCTCCACGATGAAGGAGATGTCAGGTTCACGGTTTTTGTTGAGCGGCGTGGGAACGCAGATGATCACCGCGTCCACGCCTTGCGCGGCCGCGAAATCATCGGTGGCGTCCAGCCGTCCGGAAGCGAGCTGTTCCCGTATCGACTCGCCCGTAATGTGCTTAATGTAGGAACGCCCCTGCTTAAGGGCTTCAACTTTTGAAGTATCGATGTCAATACCGATGACCTTGGCTCCTGAACGGCAGTACTGCAAAGCCAACGGCAGACCGACATATCCCAGTCCGACTATCGCGATTGTTTTCATAAGAGTTTCGCTTAATACCTAATTCGGGATTTGAACCACGGATTTACACAGATAAACACGGATTTTTTGTTACTTGCACGCTAAAATCACGCATAAAAAAAGAAGGCGCGATCTGCGTTAAAACTTACTTGCGGCGGACAACTGGTATGTAGCCGGTGACGCAGACAAACGCGAGCACCCAAACTATCAGAACTGCGGGACAGCGAAACGGCAGGTCACCCAACGAGTGGCAAACAGTCGCACCAGCACCGACAAAAACCGCTACCACCACTGGCGGCAGCTTGTATAGGCAGACCGGTCGGATTATTTTCACGTTCATGCCGTCAAAGGGGAGCCGTCTGCACATTTTGTACATTTGCAGAACCAATGAAACCAGCAGAGCGAGTGCGCAACTGACAATTAAGGTGAACCCGATCGCGCCGTGTTCGGCCAAAAACTGCAGGGTGTCGTTATGGACATTGGCACCGCCTGTTATCTGCATTCTCTTTTTTTGTTCCGGCGTCAGATAGCTAAGCAAATAGTGCGGATAGCCCCAGCCGCCGACACCGAACCAACGGTGGTCGCGATAGATCTCTTTTGCCATTTCATTGTGATAATAGCCGCGACCTGACACTCGCATGACAACAGCATCAGGATTTATGGTGGCGATTTCGGCCTTGAGCGACTTAGGGGCTAATATTCCTAAAAAGATGCCGGCCAGACCCAACACTATTATCACTGACACAGACATTTTGATCCTTCCTGTAAAATTAAATGTCTGCCACAGTCCCAGTATGGTGTACATGCCAAGAGTCAGCATGACAATGCCGCTCAACAGAATCGCGGCTCGGCTCAAAGAGGCGATCGCGCCCGCGAAGTTCAGCAGCGTCGCGACCAGCATATAGTGCCGTTGCCACATCGAAGGCTCGTCAAAAGTGCCTTGCACTCGCACAGGGCCGATCATGCCGAGCCCGGCCTTGCTGATCCATAATCCGGCAGACAAGGCGAACAACAGTGTGAAGTAAGCCCCGGCAAAATTAGGGTACCCGAATGTCGCGAAGAAATGTGAAAACTTCTGTTCGCCCCAAAAAATGCTTTGGGCACCGGTCAAAAGCTGCCAGAACCCGAAGGCGGCGAGAACCGCTCCGTTCCAACAGATACTCTCGAACAACAGCCTTTTGTTTTTTTTCAAAAGCCCGTGCTTGGCTGCCAGCGCGGCGATGAGCGCAGGCGGGAACCACAGCAGGATCACAGCGTGTTCCTTGGTATCCACGCAAAACGGCAACAGTTTATTAGGCGGTGGCGGGTTGCGCCAGATTTTTAGAACCGCATTGTACTCGGGCTGGCCTGAAACGTTTGAGAACGGCAAGCACAAGTATATAACCAGAAGCAAAGCGAAATAGAACAGCGGGTCGCGGACCAGCGCCGCGAAAACCCTCGCGCGCGCCTCCGACAAAGTCTCGTCACTTTTGGCCTGCGGGAACACCAGCATCAACTCCAACACCAGGAAACTCATCCAAGGGATCACCGGCAGGAGCAGGTCGGGTCTGGTGCCGCCGTGGATCCAACTGAACGCCAGCACCAAGGCCAGAAGATGGAAAAAGAGGACGTTGCGGATAAAGTAGTTCATGGGGGTGGGAAAAGTTCTAAATTTCTAAAGTTCGATAGTTCTAAAGTGGCAGGGCTCGGCGGAAGATCTCACACACAGGTCACGAAGGTTTTTACTATCGTCATAGCGACCTCTGCGTGGTCGCAATAAACTTCTCCAACTCCGCTTCCCAGTGCGGCATGGGAGGGAGGCCGGCCAGACGCAGAACACGCTTTTCAAGGCGCGAGTTGGCGGGACGAGGCGCGGGCCGCGGGAATTCCGCAGTTGCGCACGGCTCGATACCGCGCTTCAACCCGGCAAATTTAAAAACAGCCTGTGTGAACTGGAACCAGGTGGCATCTCCCTCGCAGGTGCCATGCACCACGCCGGGAATCGGGTTCTCAATCAGGTGCCCGATCAAGCTGGCAACCGCATCGGCAGATGTCGGATTGCCTGTCTGGTCATTCACGACCTTCAGCGGTGCGCCCGGTTGTGCGCCGAGGCGCAACATGGTGTGTACAAAACTGGGTCCGCCCTCGCCGTACAGCCATGCTGTGCGGATAATCGTATGATCGGGACAGTGCATCCGCACAGCCAGCTCGCCCGCCAGTTTGCTGGCACCGTAAACAGTGCGTGGCGCGGGCTCGTCGAATTCGTGATAGGGACGGTCAAGCGTACCGTCGAAAACGTAATCGGTGGAGATTGCGATCATCCGCGCACCGTGTCGCTCGGCAGCGCGGGCAACGCAAGCGCTGCCCAAAGCGTTCACACGGAAGGCTTTGTCGGTATCAGTCTCGCATGCGTCCACCTGCGTCATGGCCGCGGCGTGGATCACCACGTCCGGCTTAAAGGCTGACACCGCCTGCTCAACTCCGCCGAGTTCCGCAATGTCCACCTCCGGCAGATCTGCCACGAACAGCTCGTGCGCCTTGAGATGACGCTGCAGCGTCTTTCCCAACATGCCCTTGCCGCCTGTGAGGAATAATTTCATGGTTTCAGCGTCCCGCAGAGCGGGACTGGTTCCAGGGTTCCAGCGCGGCCGCGCCGGTTTAATACCGGTAGTGCTCGGGCTTGTACGGACCGCCGACCGGCACGCCGATGTAGTCGGCCTGCGCCTGGCTCATCGATGTGAGTTTGGCTCCGAGCTGGCCGAGATGCAGACGCGCGACCTCTTCGTCAAGTTCTTTGGGCAGACGGTATACACCGATCTCCAACTGCTCGTTCCACAGCTTGATCTGCGCCAGTGTTTGGTTCGTGAAACTGTTGGACATCACGAAGCTGGGATGCCCCGTGGCGCAGCCGAGATTGACCAAACGTCCTTCGGCCAGCAGGTAAATGCAATGTCCATCCGGGAAGATGTATTTATCGACCTGCGGCTTGATGTTGACATGGCGGACACCCGGCCATGCTTTCAACTTGCTAACCTGTATCTCGTTGTCGAAGTGCCCGATGTTACAGACAATCGCCTGGTCACGCATTTTGGCCATGTGCTCGGCGGTAATAACATTCAAATTGCCGGTTGCTGTAACAAAGATGTTCGCGTGCGGCAGAGCATCCTCGACTGTCGTGACCTTGTAGCCAGCCATGCACGCCTGCAGTGCGCAGATGGGGTCGACCTCGGAAACCCACACCTGTGCCTTGTGCTCCTTCAAAGCTTCCGCCGATCCCTTGCCAACATCACCGTAACCGCATACAAAGGCTACTTTACCGGCCACCATCACGTCCATAGCGCGCTTGATACCGTCAACCAGCGACTCGCGGCAACCGTAGATGTTGTCGAACTTGGAATTGGTCACGGAATCGTTGACGTTGATAGCAGGCACCAGCAATTTGTTTTCAGCGGCAAGCTGATATAGCCGGTGCACGCCGGTGGTGGTTTCTTCTGAAACGCCATTCCATTCCTTAACCGCCCGTCCGAACCAACCGGGCTCGTCCTTGATTATCTTTTTAATCAACCCGTTCAGGATCTGCAGCTCTTCCACCTCCGTAGGTTGATCCAGTAAAGAAGAGTCCTGCTCGGCATCCAGCCCGCGGTGCAGCAGAAGTGTAGCGTCGCCGCCGTCATCGACCACCAATTGCGGCCCCGAGCCATCTGGCCAGGTCAGCGCCTGCTTTGTGCACCACCAGTACTCTTCCAAAGACTCACCCTTCCAGGCGAATACCGGAATGCCGCTGGCGGCGATTGCAGCGGCGGCGTGGTCCTGCGTGGAAAATATATTGCAGGATGCCCAACGCACATCCGCGCCCAGCTCAACCAGCGTCTCGATCAGCACTGCGGTCTCGACAGTCATGTGCAGGCTACCCATGATCCGTGCGCCTTTTAGCGGCTTCTCCTGCCCGTATTTGGCGCGCGTGGCCATCAGGCCCGGCATCTCTTTTTCTGCGATCTCAATCGCCCGCCGACCCCAGTCGGCCAAGCCGATGTCTTTGATTTTGTAGTTCATTTTATTTCAATCCCGCAGCGGAGCGCAGCGCGGCGACACGGTCGGTTTTCTCCCACGGGAAACCGTCACGCCCGAAGTGCCCGTAGTTGGATGTTTTGCGATAAGACCAGCCCTTGGGCTTGGTCAACCCCAAATCTTTAATCAGCATGCCGGGACGGAAATCGAATATCTCGTGCGACATCAGGATCTTCGCTATTTTATCTTCCGGCACTTTGCCGGTTCCATAGGTGCTGACGTTGACGCTTAGCGGTTTGGCCACCCCGATGGCGTAAGCTACCTGTATCTCGCACTTGTCAGCCAAACCGGCCGCCACGATATTCTTTGCAGCGTAACGGCCGTAATATGCAGCCGAGCGATCAACTTTCGAAGGATCCTTGCCGGAAAAAGCGCCGCCGCCGTGCGAGCCTACGCCACCATAGCTGTCCACAATGATCTTGCGTCCGGTCAACCCGGAGTCGCCGCAGGGACCTCCGATAACGAAACGCCCAGTGGGGTTGATATAGAACTTGGTCTTGTTTGTCAGCATGCCGGTATCATTCAAAAAAGCGCGGGCCGCCTCTTCCAGTTCTTTTCGGACCCGCTTGATCGAGACTTCGCGTGTCTGATGTGAAATTACAACTGCGGTGATCTCTTTTGCATCGCCGTTGTCGTGAAGCACGCTGACCTGCGCCTTGGAATCGGGGCGCAGATAACTGATCTCGCCATTTTTGCGCAGCGCGGCGAAGAACTGCAACAGCGAGTGCGCGTAAACAATCGGCGCCGGCATAAGCTGGCTGGTGGCGTTTGATGCGTAACCGAACATCATACCCTGATCGCCAGCACCCTGCGCCTCCAGCTTGATCTTGTTCACACCCTGCGCTATATCGAGTGACTGCCCATGCAGGGCGCTGACATAATTGAACGTGTCATAGCTGAACCCTTCCGCAGGCGTGTCATAGCCGATATCCTTAACCACCTCGCGCGCGATGGCCTGCGGGTTGATCTTCTCCCATTCCTTACAGGTGATCTCTCCCACATTAACGACAAGATTGGTGCCTGCAGCAGTTTCGCATGCCACATGCGCCGCAGAATCATGCGCGATGCAGGCATCCAGAATCGCATCAGAAATCTGGTCACAGACCTTGTCGGGATGCCCCTCGGAAACCGATTCTGAAGTGTATATGTGGCGTGTCGCCAATTTGCTCATGATGGTACCCCTTGCTTAACTCCGGCCATATCAATTATCAGGCCGGTTGAACATCGTGTGCTGGATAGACTCCGTCCCCGCAAAGTATGCAAGCGCCACCTGCAAGCATACTTTGTAAAGCACTAATAACAAACGATTTATGCATCCTGAATCTGACAAATGCCAAAAAGCATAAATGCCGTTCTGGCATGGCCGATAAAATAGCAAAGTGCTGCGGTAAACGCAAGAGACATGGTGGCAAAACAAATCCGGAATTAGGATTTATTAGGATTAAATATCGTGTTCCATGAGACGGCTAAGATATGCGCCATATTCAGATTTTTTCATGTCGTCTGCCAAAATAGCCAGTTGCCCTTTGTCGATAAAGCCCATGCGCCAGGCGATCTCCTCGATGCAGGCGATCTTAA
Source organism: Kiritimatiellia bacterium (assembly GCA_028701555.1). GTDB lineage: Bacteria > Verrucomicrobiota > Kiritimatiellia > RFP12 > UBA1067 > JAQVQN01. The sequence continues at coordinate 7,252 of JAQVQN010000048.1, forward strand.
GTCCCTGCCGGTCCTGGATGGCCTTGACAAATGCCGTCGCGTCTGCCAATGAATCATGCGTCCCGGTATCGAGCCAAGCAAACCCGCGGCCCATCAGTTTTACCTTTAAGCCGCCTCTACACAGATATTCCCTGTTTACATCCGTTATCTCATACTCGCCGCGCGCGGACGGCTTTAAATTCGCAGCTACTTCCACCACGTCGTTATCATAGAAATATAGTCCGACCACCGCATAATTCGATTTGGGCCGGCTTGGCTTTTCTTCAATCGTCTCCGCACGGTTCTGCGCGTCGAAACTCACCACGCCGTACCGTTCGGGGTCATTGACATAATACCCGAAGACCGTGGCGCCTGAGGACTCGTTAGCTTCGTGCAGCATGCGCCGCATGCCGTCGCCATAAAAGATGTTGTCGCCTAGTATCAGGCACACCGGCGCATCCCCGATAAAATCACGCCCCAGCACAAAAGCCTGCGCCAACCCATTCGGCACTTCCTGCACCTTGTATTCCAGGCGCATCCCCAATTTTGCGCCATCTCCCAGCAAAGCCTCGAAACAAGGCGTGGCCTCTGGCGTCGATATGATCAAAACCTCTCGGATACCCGCCAGCATAAGCGTCGCGAGCGGATAATAGATCATCGGCTTGTCGTAAATCGGCAACAGTTGCTTGCACATGACGCGCGTCACCGGGTACAGGCGTGTGCCAGCGCCACCAGCGAGTATGATACCTTTGCGAGAGTTCATTAGTTAATTGGTTCTTTAGTTAATTAGTTTGCCCAAACGCTGTCCCGAATACTGCTTGTCGCGGATAGGCCGCCACCACCAATCGTTGTCAAGATACCATTGAACCGTCTTGGCGATGCCGGTCTCAAAACTCTCTGCTGCCGACCAACCCAATTCATTCTTGATTCGCGTGGCGTCGATCGCGTAACGCATATCATGCCCGGGGCGGTCTTTTACAAAGGTGATTAAATCCTTGTATGATTTAATCGCCTTTGTCGGTTGATGGTTGATGGTTGATGATTGACGAGGTTTTTCCTTATCCCTTATCAACAAACACTTGTCGTTTTCGTCAGAACGCGGATGAAGTTTATCCAAAATATCGCAGATGGTCTCGACTACCTGAAGATTAGTACGCTCGTTGTTGCCGCCCACGTTGTAACTCTCGCCGGGCACGCCCTTCTCAAGCACAAGCGCCAGAGCTTTAGCGTGGTCTTCCACATATAACCAGTCCCTGACATTGTCGCCCTTACCGTAAATCGGCAGCGCCTTTCCTTCCAAAGCGTTTAATATAACCAGCGGAATGAGTTTCTCAGGAAAATGAAACGGCCCGTAATTGTTCGAACAGTTGGTGATCAGCGTCGGCAGGCCGTAGGTGTGATGCCAAGCCCGCACCAGATGGTCTGAAGCGGCCTTGCTGGCTGAATAAGGAGAACGCGGATCGTACGATGTATGTTCCGTAAACAGGCCTTCAGCACCGAGTGAGCCGTAAACTTCGTCGGTGGAGATGTGAAGGAAGCGGAACTCAGATGCTGCAGGCCTCTGAGTTGCGCTGCCCCCTGACAAGGTGCGCCAGTATGCGGTGGCGCATTCGAGAAGTGTTGCGGTTCCGACAATATTGGTTTGAACAAACGCGCTGGGCCCGTCGATCGAACGGTCCACATGCGATTCAGCGGCAAGATGCATAACCGCGTGAGGTTTGAATTCCGCAAAAGCGTCCGTGACGGCCTGACGGTCGCAAATATCTGCCTGTCTGAAAGAATAATTCGGACTGTCATGCACTTCGCGCAACGAAGCCAGGTTCCCGGCATAGGTCAGCTTATCGAAGTTCAAGACCCTGTATACCCCAGTCGAGATCATATGCCGGACCAAGGCCGAACCGATGAATCCCGCGCCGCCGGTTATTAAAACACGCTTCATTGAATAAACCTCAATCGTCGTCAGTCATTGAAACATCCACAATGTCCTGACGGGAAACCGGCCCAGAAGGCGCGGTGTCGTTATCGCCATAAAGCGGACTACTGGCCGCCTGAGCCCCAGGAGTCTCCCGGGTCTTCCGGCCTTTCTTGCCTTGACCATATGCGCCATAGCGCGAGGTATAACGGTAAGCGTAGCGGTAATGGTAATCATATTGGCTGAACTGATTACGGCGACCGAAATCGACATCGTTAACGATAACGCCGATCACGCGCGCTCCGGATTCCGTCAAGTGTCTGGCAGCATGTTTTATCGGACGGAAACGGGTACGGTCAGGGCAGCACATGATCATGACCGAATCCACCAATGAGGCCAACGTCATCACGTCGCCGACTATCCCGAACGGCGGCGAGTCGATGATCACACGGTCGTAATGCTCACGCGCCCAGGTAAAAAACTCCACGATGATGCCGCTGCCCATCAGATTGGCCGGGCTGACCTCTGAAGATGCCTTGGACAAAACCAGATCAAGATTATCCATGCCTGAAGGACAAGGCAAAGTTTCGAATAACGAGGGGTCGGCCTTTGCCAAGGTTGCGGGAAGACTCTGAAAATCTCCAGCGTTTTTCTCAAATATCCTGGCAAGCCGCGGACGCCGCATATCAAAATCCACCAAAAGCGTTTTTTGCCCGCTCTGCGCACAGGAGATTGCAAGGCCACTGGAAGTGACGGTTTTACCCTCGCCTGGCTGCGTACTCATACAGAGCAGAACTTTGGACATTTCCTGATAACGCGGAGAGTCCAGCAGGTTGCGCAGACCCGCCAAGGCTTCCGCGAACTGCGAGAATTTGTCATCCGCAACCAGGCGCGCCAGTTGCTCGCGTTTTTTACGACGCACATGAGGTATAACAGCCAGCGTCTTGAGGCGCAAACGCTGCTCGATGTCGGGAATGCCGACGATTTTATCCTCCAAGTGATCCAGGATCAAAACAAACACGATCCCCAGCAGCAAGCCGAGCGCGGGCCCCGCAGGAAAGATGATCATCGGGTTTGGCAGAACTGGTCGGTTGGGCCGGAAAGCGGCTTCCACCTGCTTGATTACAGCCGTGTTCTCGTCAGATGCCAGTTGCGCTTCGCGCGTCCTTTGCAGCAAGGCCTTGTAGTTGATATCCGCCACCTCGCGTTCACGTGCCAACTGCTCAAGCTTCATCTTGGCCGAAACTATCTTCAACTCCAGGTCCGACAGTTTCTTGACCAGATCATCGCGCTTGGGCGTCAACTGCGCGTACTGACGTTGCAAGAGATCCAGGTTGGCCTTGCAGGTTTCAAGGGCCCGGAAAACCACATCCGCGAATTGCTGGCTGTAAACCTCCACCTCTTTTTCCTTGACCTTGACCTCGGGGTGATTAGC
>JAQVQN010000438.1 GCA_028701555.1 Kiritimatiellia bacterium
TGTTCCACATAAGGATCAGGCACCCCGAAATACGCCACCGGCGGATAAGTGCCGTACTCCGAATAAAAGGCCGACATCACATTCTGCAGCTTCTGCAGCCGGGCCTTGGTAGTTGCGGTCTTGTTGTTCAGATCCACCACCTTCATCAGTCGGAAAACGCCAGATATCAAAATGGCGATAACGACTACGACCACCATCATCTCGATGAGGGTGAAGGCGGCGACGCGGCCCGAACCCGTTTTTTCAGCAAACTGTTTCATAATCGCTCCTGGGGCGGTTTTTCAACTGGCGTCGACTGGATCGACTGGCAGCGACAAGTAACTACCAGCTCTTCACTCTTAACTCTTAACTTTTCACTTTTTTTACCCAGCCGAACCGAGCGTTCCGATGATCTGGATCATGGGCATGAACATGGCGATCACGATCGTTCCCACAATCACGGCCAGGATGATGATCATCAGCGGTTCAATCACGGATGTCAGACCCGCCACTGCGTTGTCAATCTCGTCGTCGTAAGTGTCCGCTACACGCGTTAGCATGTCCGGCAACGCGCCAGTCTCCTCGCCGACCTCCACCATCGAAATCACCATCGGCGGGAAGACCTTGCTGGCCGCCAACGGTTCAGTCATGCTCTCGCCTTCCTTGACCGCGTCATGCACCGCCTGCATGGCCCGCGCTATGACCTCGTTGCCGGTGGTGTCGCGCACGATGTTAAGCGCCTGCAGCACCGGCACGCCCGACGACAGCAGTGTGCCCAGCGTACGGGTCATGCGCGCCACGGCTGTGCGACGCACCAGCGAGCCGAACATCGGCGCGTTGATCTTGGCTACATCCAAGACATAGCCGCCGGTCTTAGTCTTGGCGAAGAGCTTGAAAAGCACCACCATGGCCGCGATAGCGCCGACCACCACCAGGCCGTTATGCATAACCATGTTACTGGCGTTCATCACGAACTGCGTGATGGCTGGCAGCGGCTTGCCTTCCAGCAGGTCATTAAAGATATCTTTGAATTTGGGGATCACCGCCACCAGCAGGAAGCCGGTGATGCCGATAGCAGCCACCAGCACCACGATCGGGTAGACCATCGCGCCCTTGACCTTGTTCTTGATGCGTTCGGCTTTTTCGGCGAACTCGGCCAAGCGGTTTAACACAACCTCCAGCACACCGCCGGCCTCGCCGGCTTTTACCATATTGATGTACAGGTTGTTAAAGATTTTGGGGTAGTTCTGCAGCGACTCCGAGAACGTGCTGCCGCTCTCGACCGCGTCGCACATACCGGCTAGCGCCTCCTTCAGCGAGGCGTTGGGCGTCTGGCGCTGCAGCACGTGCAGGCCGCGCAGCAGCGGCAGGCCTGCGTCCACCAGAGTGGCGAGCTGGCGTGTCAAGGTTGTCAGATCCTTCTGCTTGACTTTGGCCCGCAGGAAGCGCGGCAGCTTGAATTCGATCTTAATCTGGCCGACCGACTTCTTGGCGGCAGCCTTTTTGGCGGCTGGTTTGGCAGCCGGCTTGGAACCGCCGCCGTCACCTCCGGCCGCGCCGATGGCGGTGGGGAAAAGTCCTTGGCTACGCACCTTGGCAACAGCCTGCGCTTGGTTTGGGGCCTCGATCGTGCCGCGGCTCTCCTTGCCGGCTGAATCCACTGCGATATACGCGAATTTGGGCATAAGACGACTCCGTTTGATCCGGGAGCGGATTGGGTTTCCGCTACTCTTTTACCGTATCACATTATGATAGCACAGCGCGTCGCCCCGCGCAACCCCGCATTCCTTAAAAACAGCAGGGGCCCGCGTTGCCGCAGGCCCCTGACTTGTGGTTCATTTAAGCTTGCGCCGGTCTATTCAGCCGGGACTGGTTGTGTGGCTTCAACCGTGACTTTGATGAACTTGCCCGAGTTCGGGATCACGATGGTTGCTACACCGCCGGGCGCATTAAACGGAATGTAGGTCGGTTCGCCGCTGACCGGCAAGGTGTCGGAAGTGACCACCGAGAGGCAACCGTTGATGTTTCCCAGGTCAACAAGCGCACTGACAGCCTCGACGGTGATGGTCACCTCGCCGGTGCCGCTATCGACCGTGATCGATGTGATCGCGATCGTGTCGTCCGTGCCCTTCGGGACATCCAGCAAGAAGGCGTTATAATAAGCTTCACCACCAGTAACGATTTCGGCCAGGCTGTACTTGTTTAACACCGCCCACGCCGCGAGATCAGATGCGCTGACGCCTTCTAACCCGGTGCTTGCCGGCAAGGTTCCGGTGAACTGCTGGGCGTCGATCGTGGCTGTGAGGCCGGTGTCGTTAGCCGTGACGGTTCCGACGAAGTTGGTCAGCAACGAATCGTTCGCCACGCCAGCCTCTGTATACCAGTTGTCATTACCGTCGGTCTCGGCGATAGTGATGCCCGTGCCGGAGATCGAGGCCAGCTCGTACCAGTCGTTGGCTACAACTTCTATCGCGCTGCCAGACTCGATCTGCGAATCGCGCGTAACGGTAGAGCCGTTCTGCTTGACCGTGAACAGCCCGATGTCCGCCTCAGCCCATGTCAGCGTCAGCATGACAGCCGCGCCGCCGCCTAAGTCGGCTTCGTCAGCAATCACGAACTCGTCGATCGCGCCCGTGCCCTGGAAGGA
>JAQVQN010000439.1 GCA_028701555.1 Kiritimatiellia bacterium
CCGAAGGTGATCTGGGAGAAACTCCGCTTTGTCAGGCCGGACGGGCGCAACATCGTGTGCGGTTCATTTTACGATGAGCGGGAGACGGTGCTGCGGGACGGGGCCTTTGATCTGGTGATCGGCAATCCGCCCTTTAAGCGGATTGATGAAGACGCTCACGCAACAGACATACCGTGCCGCGAGATGGCGTATTCTGTGCTCAAAGAAAGTTTCGCGTTTGTGCGGGAAGGCGGGAGGGTCTGCCTGATCCAGCCCAGCGGCATCCTGTACAATTCCAGTTGCCGTGAGTTTGCGCAGCGGTTCTTTACGCGGCAGACGCTTGAGACGGTTTTCGATTTTGTATCCATCAACCAACTTTTCAACGCGAATGTGACCACGGTCGCGTTGCTCTGCAAAAAAGCGCAGCCTGAGGCATGGCATGAAACAAGACATCTGATTTTCCGACGCACCGTGGCGGTGCAAAAAAGGCTTTTCTTTGAGATCGATCATTACGATGACCACAGCGTCACGCAGGAGCGTGTCGAATCGTGCGGCTGGATCTGGCGTGTGAACCTGTTGGGCGGCGGCCGGCTTGTGGCGCTTTATGACAGTTTGAGTCACATGCCGAAACTGCGTGATTTCATCAACAGCAAAGGATGGAAGGCGGAAGAGGGTTATAAAGGCGAGGTACGCGGCGAAGAAAATAAGGCCTGTGAGTGGCTGACCGGGAAGCCGTTTCTGCCTTCAGAGGCGTTACAGGTTGACGGGATCAGGGAAGAGCAAATTACGGTGGTGACCGAACGTGTTTTCAACCGTTACCGGGATCTGGAGAACTTCACACCGCCGCTGGTGCTGTTTAAAGAGCATGCTGATTTGCCGAGCGCATTCTGGGACTGCGGGTTTCTCGCTTACAGGCATCATGTTTTCGGCATCTTTCCTAAAGAGATGGCGGGGCGTGAAAAACACACTGCCGCGCTGAGGCGCTTTGCGGAAGAGTTTGACGGGCGGCGTGAAACCTTGGCAAAGCTGCTCCAACTGACGGGTACGCGAGCGGGGGTGGCGAGGGCGACAGGAAGCAGCAGGCAGAATATTCTTGATCTGCCCTGGCCTGAAAAAGGCTTCGATTTTTGCGAATGGGAAGAGGCACTGCTTGAAGATTTGACGGACGGCATGGTGGAGTATGTGCAGAAGGGCGAACGATCCAGGTTGTTGTCGCAAGAGGTTCGTGGCAGGGAAATGGAACTTTTCCAGCAGATGTTTCTGGTCATGTTGCAGGGCGTTTATCCGAACCTCCGCCGGGTCAGATGGGGTGCCTTCGGCGGCTTCGCCTACTGCGCGTTCTGTTTCGGCGAGCGGGCGGAGTTGGATTGGCCGGACGACTCTTGGGCCAGAGAGGTGAAACAGTTGGTCTACGCGCGGTTCGGCGAGGTATTACGGACGGTGCGGGTGGTGCGGATCTATCACGTGAATACGATTCTGCTCGTGAAACCGAAGCGGTTGCGCTACTGGACGCGGTCAACCGCTATCCGCGACGCGGACGAGGTGTTCAGCGATTTGCGGCATCAGGGGTATTGAAACATGAGTGGCGTCCGATCCGAACTGTGCGCGAGCGGGAAAATCACGAGCGGGATTGCTGAAAAACAGCATCTGGACGCGCTGGTTGATTTTATTTACCGGACTCTGCCGTTCTGGCGCGATGATCCGGAACGTCCGGAGGCCGACAGGGAAACGGTGCTGAATGAGACGCTGTGCGGGATGCTGAACACACGGGCAAAAAGAGAGATCCCCTGTTTCCATTTCATCCATGAAGCCGCTGCCACAGGGCGGCGAAGCATGGATATGGCGTTGAAGCCGGACGAAAAGTGTGTCTTTTCCGCCCGTGAATACACGAGATACGATACGGTGTTGGCGATCGAGTGCAAACGCTTGCCCGCGCCGTCAAGAGACCGTGAGCGGGAATACGTTTCCGGGGGCGATAAAACAACAGGCGGGATTCAGCGGTTCAAGCTTTCCGAACACGGGGCAGGCTTGCCCGTCGCGGTGATGGTCGGCTATGTTCAGCACGGAACTCCGCAAACATGGCTGGGTACGATTAACCGATGGATTATTGAATTTGCCGGAAGCGAGACGGATGACGGGTTAAGCTGGTCAGAAGATGAAAAATTGGCTGGATTCAAAAACGACCGGATTCTGCGTACTGCCCGAGCGAGATCACGGCACCCCAGAGCGGCCCAGCAAGACCACAGAGGTGACCACATTCAGATCGAGCACTTGTGGGTGGATATGAGCGAGGCAGAAGGCTGACACCATGCGTTTAAACCACGGGAATCTTATACGTCAGGCCCGTCAGGCCTTGCGTCTGACTCTGGAAGAACTCGCCCGCCGCGCCGGGTTGTCCAAGGGCTTCTTGTCGCAGGTCGAGAACGGCAAGGCCGGGCTAGGGCTGGACGCGGCGAAAAGGCTGGCAGGGGTTTTAGGGCTTTCGTTGGAGGAACTGAGCGCGGTATGGGGGCCGCAAGCGGCATGTGGCGAAGCGCATCCCGCGTGGCTTGTGCGGCTTGCGGCGCGCTATGATCTTCACCCCGAAGCGCAGGCCGCGTTACTGAAGGTTGCCGAGGAGAGTGCCGTCTATCGCAGCGCAGCGG
>JAQVQN010000049.1 GCA_028701555.1 Kiritimatiellia bacterium
GGAGCGGCGCCGCCCCTTCTGGTACCCGATCACGGGTCCGGGCGGACGTTCGCTGACGCGCCTGAACATGCCTTACGACCCCGGCAGATCCATGACGCGCGACCGGCAGCCGGAAGATCCGGCCAAGCCGGAAGACCCGCTGGGGCACAGCCACCAGACCTCGGTGTGGATCTGCCACAAGGATGTCAACGGCTTCGACTTCTGGCGCGACGGCGGCCCGATCGCCGGGCAGATCCTGCACCAGACCGAGCGCGATGGTTTGGAGTACGACGAGACCGACGGCGCGGCAACCCTGATGACGAAAAACCATTGGAACGACCCGCAAGGCAACACGCTGATGGTGGACCGGCGCATGGCGACGGTCTATCCGGGCGAGGGCGATTCCTGGTGGCTGGTTGTCGATCTGCAATTCGAGGCGCCGAAAGGCAAGCCCGCGACGCTGGGCAAGACCACCTTCGGCCCGCTGGGCATCCGCATGGCCAAGACCGTCAGCGTCAAATACGGCGGCGGCCGCATACTCAACAGCGGCGGAGACCGTGACGAGAAAGGGGCTTTCCGCAAACAGGCGCGCTGGGTGGACAGCAGCGGTCCGGTCACGCGCGACGAATGCGGCGGCATCACGCTGATGGATCATCCGCAGAACCCGAACCATCCCGCGATATTCCATGTGCGCGACAACGGTTGGATGGGCGTTACGCTCACTCCCGATGAACCGCGGGTGATCGAGCCGGGTAAGCCGCTGCGGCTGCGCTACGCCCTGTGGGTGCATGGCGGTGTGCCGGACGCGGAGACAATTGAGCGCCAGTGGCAGGCGTTCGTCAAACGCGAGTTGGCCGAGTTGAAAAACAGGCATCATGTGCAATGAATGCGAGTCATTGGCATCCCGATTCAGGAACCACGAATGACCGCGAATAAACACAAGTGAGAGGGCGTGGGCCGGGTAGAGAGCGCACACGAAGGCACGAAGGAAACGAAGTTTGTTTTGGGGGCATGGAGCGGCGTTTTTAACCACTGATGGACATGGATAAACACGGATACATGTTGTTTTTGAGAGAAAGAAAAGGGGGAGTTTTTTGCGGACTTATTTTTTGGTGATTATGTCAGTGTGCGCGGCGGGTGTTTGGCATGGGGCGGCCGGGGTGACCGGCGATGCGGGTATCGACTGGCGGTTTTATGAGGTCTTCATGGACAATCCGGTCACCTATCAGAACAACCGCACAGCGGACACGGCTACGGATACACAGCGTGGCACCTATTACAGCTACTCAAGGTTGCGCACGCGGCCGTGGGGCAGGCTTGATTTCGGTGACCAGTACGGGCTTTATCTGCGCTTGGCCAACGAATTCCGTTTCTATGACAACAACAAGCAGTTGTATCCATTTCCGAACGAGCTGTTCATCGACAACCTTTACCTAGACTTCAAGGGGCTTTTGGGGGATCGGCTGAACCTGCGCGTGGGGCGGCAGGATCTGTATTACGGCGGCGGACGCGTGATCCGCGACGGCACGCCGGGTGACGTGACCCGCTCCTTCTTTTTCGACGCGGTAAAGGCCTCGGTCAGTCTGACTGAAAAAAGCTCTGTCGATATCGTCGGCATGTGGCAGCGACCGGACGACCCTTGGACACTAGGCAACGAAGAGACGGATCTGACGCGCTATCACTCGCGCCAAGGCGGCAACGATTTGACAGAACGCGGTTTGATGGCTTACTACAGCAACCGGGAGCGACAGGATTTTCCTTTCGAATTGTATTATGTCTACAAAGACGAATCACGCTGGCTTGCCAGCTCGGGTGCCCGCTTGCCTGAACGCCGGTACCACACTGTTGGCATGCGGATGAAACCGCGTTTCAGCGAAAGCTGGTCTGCCGAGGCGGAGCTTGCCGGGCAATACGGCAGGATCGGCGCAAGCGGCGCGAGCGATGAGCGGGATATTCTGGCAATGATGGCATATGGCGGCGTTACCTACACGGAGACGCGCCACAGGTGGCAGCCGTATGTCACGACCGCCAGTCTGGTGCTGTCAGGCGACGATGAGCGGTTTGACGATTCCGGAGCGCGCGGCACGGACACAGGCTGGAACCCTGTTTTCGGGCGCATGATCTGGTATAGCGATCTGATGACAGTCGCCTATCCTTTCTACCGGCTCTCGAATCTGGCCTTCCCGCATGTCGAAGCAGGCATCAGGCCGTCCGAGGGGCATTGGTTCTACTTGCAGGGCGGGCCGCACTTCGCCTGCGTTAGCGATAACAGCAACGGCAGCACTTTTCGCGGTTGGCTGGGTTTGTTACGATATCAATTTCCTTTGCTGCGTCCCTCTGAAACGCGGCGCGGCGCGGCCCACGGTGTGCTCAAGGCGGAGGTGATGCAGGCCGGGGACTATTACGGCGAGCCGGACATCGCTTATTACATCAGGTTTGAGCTGCATGCCAGGTATTAGCGGCTGGCGCCGCTGGTTCAAGGGTTCCAACGCGGCTTGCGCCGCTGGTTCAAAGGTTGGGATGGGTTTTGGCAGAAAGGCGACAAGCCGCCCGCAGGGGTGGACAGTAACTGTAACGTTCAACGCTCAACTTTCAACGCGCAACGCTCAAGTCATAGAAAGGACGGGGTATATGAATGTGAATCGAAGAAATTTCATTAAGGCTGCGACCGCCGGAGCAGGCGGACTGGCGACACGGAGTGTATTTGGGCAAGGTGATACAGGGGGCGGCAAACCCTTGCGCGTGGCATTGATCGGCTGCGGTCTGCAAGGGATCGGTGTGCACATACCTGCGCTCTGCAAAGAACGGCTCGTGGCACTGGTTGATCCCGACACACGCCAGATCGCAAAAGCGTTGCAGCGGGTGCGACAAATGTCGCCCGCGACAGACACCGCCGCGATCCGCACGTTCGGCGACTACCGCAAGTTCTTTGACGAGATGGGCAAGGAACTAGATGCCGTGTTCATCGCGACGCCCAACCATCAGCATGCCTTGCCTGCGCTGCTGGCGATCCGGCTCGGCATACATGTGTATGTCGAGAAGCCGCTGGCGCACACGATCGCCGAGGCGCGGCAGATCACCGCCGAGGCGCGCAAGGCCGGGGTAGTGACCCAGATGGGCAACCAGGGGCAGTCGAGCGAAGGCAGCCGTCTCGTGTGCGAATACGTCGAGGCCGGGGCTATCGGCCAGGTGAGAGAGGTGCACTGCTGGACCGACCGATCAAACGGATTCCCTGCGGATTACGTCCGTCCCCCTGCGCGCCCGGTGCCGGACGGTCTCGACTGGGACGCGTGGATCGGGCCGGCGTTGTTCCGAGACTACCATGACGGACTGCATCTGCACGACTGGCATTCGTGGTGCGATTTCGGCAACGGCACGATCGGCAACATGGGCTGCCACATCATCAACCACGCCTATTGGGCGCTCAAGCTCGGCAAGCCGGTCGCGGTCGAGCTTGAGGAGGTGAACGGCGGCAGCGGGGAGTACTGGCCTGCGGGCACCCGCATACGCTGGGATTTCCCCGCGCGCGGCAAGCTTGAGCCGGTCAGTCTCCGCTGGCACGCTGGCCTCGCCAAGGGCAAGCCTTATAACGAAAAGACCGTGCCCGGGGTTTACAAGCATGTGATCCCGGAGGCATGGAACCTGCCTGCGGTGCGCACTGAGATTGAAAAGAAATACGACCGGGAGTTGAACGCCGAGGGCTCGCTGCTGATCGGCGACCAGGGTATCATGACCATGGGGCGGCACGGCGACGGATGCCGCATGATTCCGGAGGAGGCGCACCGCGCCTTTCCGAAGCCGGCCAAGACACTGCCGCGCGTCAAGGGTTCGCATCAGGAAGACTTCTTCCGCGCCTGTCGCGGCGGGGCGCCTGCCTGCTCGAACTTCGACCATGCCGGTCCATTGACCGAGCTCGTTCTACTGGGCAATCTAGCCATGTGCGCGGGCGAGGGACGGCGTGTGGAATGGGATACGGACGCCATGCGCTGTACAAACTTGCCAGAGCTGAACGGCCGGGTCAAAACCGCCTGCAGGGAAGGGTGGACGGCGTGATGTATGCCAGCGTTTGGAGTGTATTTTTGTTGGTATGCGGATTTGTGGGTATGTGCGCGGCTGAGTGCCCCAAGGTCATCTGCGTTAATCGCGGAGTGACGCAGGAAGTTTGCGTTGTGCAGGAAGAGCGCTGGGAGGCCAAGTCCGGGACGCTTTCCGGCAGGCTTGAAGTCGCGGCCAACGAGGCCTGCGAACTTCGAATCAGAGCCGGATTCGGCGCGCGCGCTTGGACGGTCGTATCCGCGTCTGTCACGGGCGGCAACGGTTACGAACTGTCCATCGCACCCGGCGAAGGGGTGGCAGCCCGTCCTGATGACGCATATTCAAACGCCAACACGCCGGAGCAGCCCATGACTTACATCCACGAGCCGAAAACCGTGGATGGGATCGTGCGCGTGGCCTTCGCGTGCGGCACGGCAGGCTCGGTCACATGGAGGGTGCGCTTTACGGAACAGGCTGCGGCCTCGCGCTGAGCACCCTGTTTTCCGCTTTCCGTATTTTTCGGTGCGCCGTTTTTCCGGCCATGTGATAACATGTATTCCAATTGCTGTTTTTACAGGAATCTGGGAATGCGTATTGTCTTCATGGGATCTTCAGAAGCCTCGGCCTACACGCTGCGGGCGATATTGAAATCGCCGCTGCTGAAAGTCGTCGGCATGGTGACGCAGCCGGACCGTCCTTCGGGACGGCGGCAGCGCTTCACCCCCTGTCCCTGCAAGGCGTATGCGATTCAGCGCGGGGTCGAGCCGATCGTATGTCCGGAAAAGATCAACGCGCCTGAAGTTTTGGAACAGATAGCCGGGTTTAAACCGGATGTGATCGTGGTGGTGGCGTTCGGTCAGTTTCTCGGCAAACGCCTGCTGGCGTTGCCGCCGCACGGCTGCCTGAACGGTCATTTCTCGCTGTTGCCGAAATACCGCGGCGCGGCACCGGTGCAGGCCGCGATCGCGTCCGGGGACGCGGTCACGGGTGTCACGATTATGCGCATGGCAGAGGGCATGGATGATGGCGACATGCTGCTGCATGCGATCGAGCCCATCTGTTCGGACGACACGGCGGTGACCTTGATGGACCGGCTGGCGATTCTGAACGCGGTCACGATGGTCAAGGCCTTGAAACTGATGATCAACGGCGAACTGAAGGGCGAGCCGCAGAACCATGCGCTGGCGACTTTTGCGTCCAAGATGCAGAAGGCCGACGGTTTGATCGGCTGGGATCTGCCTGCCGCCGTGATCGAGCGGCGTGTACGCGCATTCGACCCTTGGCCGGGTGCCTTCACGTTCATGCCGGAGCGTTTGCGCAAGCCTGGCTGGACGGGACGCATCAAAGTGCTGCAGGCGGAGATTCTGAAGGATGTGCCGGATGGCGTCCAGACGGGGCTGGCACCGGGCACGGTTTGCGGCATTGTGCCGACCGGGCCGGTCGTGGCAACAGGCGATAGGGCTTTGTGCCTGACGGCTGTGCAGCCTGATGGCAGCAGGCGCATGGACGGGAAATCTTTTTTGAACGGACATCCGATGGTCATCGGAGACCGTTTCACAGACGCGGCAGAGGGGGTGCAACTATGAGAGCGGCCAATGCGGGCACAGCCCGCATTCAAATACAGAAACCACGAATTAACACGAATTAACACGAATAAGCATGGGCCGGCTATGATAGAACCACGGAGGAACACGGATTCTTGTTTTATGAGAGGAATTGGAACCATGATAACTAATATGGCCAAAAAAGTCGTGGAGCGCCGAGAGCGTGTGGCCTTGGCAGCGGGAACGCTGGCTGTAGTGTCAGCGCTGGTTTGGGGCTGTGTGACCAATCCGATCACCGGCCAGTCGCAGTTCAGCATAGTCGGCAAGAGCCAGTTAATGTCGCTTTCGCGCGAGGCCGTGCCGTCGCAGTTTTCGGCTGATTACGGAGTGGTCAATGATCCGGCGCTTAATGCCTATGTCGCGCAGGTCGGACGCAAACTAGTGGCCACGCTAAAGCCGACGGATGTGGTTTATCAGGATATGCCGTTCAATTTTCATGTGGTCAACGCTGTTTATGTCAATGCCTACGCTTTTCCCGACGGTACGATCGCTGTCACGCGCGGCATGATGGCCGAGATGGAGAATGAGGCGCAACTGGCGGCGGTGCTGGGGCACGAGATCGCGCATGTCAACTGCGGTCACACGGCGGCGGTTATCAGCAAGAGTACGCTGTATGACGCGCTGGTGTCCGGCACAGCGGGTTATCTGGCCAGCAAGGGCAGCTCCTGGGCTGATCTGGCGGGTACGGCGGGCCAGCTCGGCAGCGCGGTGGTGCTGGCGAGCTACAGCCGCGAGCAGGAGCGCCAGGCGGATCAGGGCGGCATGGAGTACATGGTGCGCGCAGGATACGAGCCGCAGGGCATGATTGACCTGATGCAGTTGTTGGTGCGTCTGAGCGGCACCAACCCTTCGGCCTTGGAGCAGATGTTTTCCACGCACCCGATGAGCGCGGAAAGATTGCAGGCGGCGCAAGAGCGCGTCCGCGCGCAATATGCCGGGTTCAATAGCGGTGTGGACGGACGCGCCGCGTATTTGGCGGCCACTGCTGAACTGCGTAAGAGCAAGGCGGCTTTCAAGCAGTTTGAAACGGCGGAGCAGAATCTGGCGCGGAAACAGTACGCGGCGGCCAAAAGCGCGGCAGAGCAGGGGTTGCGGCTCGCGCCGAACGATTATGTGGGGCTGATGCTGGTGGCGCAGGCCGCGCAGCAGAGCGGCAACATCACAGCCGCGCAGAAGGCTGCAGCACTGGCGGCGCGGGTCAAGCCGGACGGTGCGCGTGCTCAGAGTGTGCTGGCGCAGTGCGCCTTGCAGCAGAAGGATTACACGGGTGCGCTGGCGCATCTGGGCGCTTTCGAGCGGCAGGTGCCGGGCGAGGCGCATACCGCTTTCTATAAAGGCTTGGCCTACGAGGGGCTGGGGCGTAAGACGCAGGCGGCGCAGGCTTATCAGGGTTATCTGCGCAAGGCCGGTTCAGGTTCGGCGCAGGGCCGCTATGCTGCGCAACGGGTGCAGCAGTTCGCGCCGCCAGCGGCTCAAAAGTAAGCGATGATACGAGACAACACTTTTACTGTCGGCGAAAAAGATGCGGGCTGCCGACTGGACATGATCTTGCTGGCCGCGTTTCCCGGTTCCAGCCGCGCTTTCTGCCGTCAGGCGGTCGAGCAGGGTATGGTGCTGCACAATGGATGCCCGGCGCAGAAAGGCCGCAAAGTCTCCGCAGGCGACAGGATTGAGGTCCGTGCTTTAAAAGAGGAGTGCGACAACCGTGTCAGGCCGGACTCGTCTGTGCCGCTTTCGATTGTTTTCGAAGACGCGTACTTGGTAGCCGCCAATAAGCCGGCCGGTATGGCGGTTCATCCTTTAAGCAGCGAAGAGCGCGGCACGCTGATGAACGGTCTGGTCGCGCGCCACCCCGAACTGGCGTCTGTCGGCGACCAGCCTTTGATGGCAGGCGCACTGCACCGCATCGACACCGGCACCTCCGGGCTGGTGCTGGCGGCCCGTACGGCGGCAGCCTTCGAGAAACTGCGCGGGCAGTTCAGCGCGCAGAGTGTGCGCAAGGTCTACCATGCGCTGGTCGAGGGGCATGTGGCGGTGCCGGGGCATCTGGAGCATGAGTTGGCGCATGATCCGAATCTGCCGCACTGCAAGATGGTAGAGGCATCGCGTTTGGCTGAGCCGCGTCGGCGCATGCGGGCGATAACCGTCTACCGGCCTTTGGAGTTGGTCGGACGTTACACGCTGCTGGAAGTCGTTATTCACACCGGCGTGACGCATCAGATACGCTGCCAGCTTGCTCTAGGCGGTTGGCCGGTGGTCAACGATAAACTTTACGGTGCACGGCCGGCGGAGGGCTGCCTGCGGCATATGCTGCATGCCTCGGAGGCCGAGTTCGAACATCCGGCGGGCGGCGGCAAGTGCCGCCTGCAGGCGCCGCTGGCGGCCGATTTTCAGGCTTTCATGCGCACGGCGTGTGGCGTATCATAAAAGGAATTATGCATAAGATGCGTTTTGTAACTATATTTCTGCTGGCAATTTCGGTACGGTTTGCTTTAGCGCAAGGCCGGCCGGTGGTGTTTGTGTCAATACCGCCGCAGGCGTGGCTTGTGAAACGTTTGGCCGGAGAGGAAGTCGAGGTTCAGACTTTGCTGACCCCGGGCGCCAACCTGCACACCTACGAGCCCGACGCGCTGCAGATCAAGAAACTTTCAGGTGCGGGGCTGTATCTGACCCTCGGCATACCCTTTGAGGTCGCGCTGGCACAGCGCGCCGCGAGGCTGAATCCGGGGTTGCGGGTAGATGCGATGGACAAGGGCATTGTCAAAATAGGAGGGCATGCGCACGGGCATAACGGGACTCAATGTTGTCCGGGCGGCGAGGATCCGCACATCTGGCTGTCGCCGCGTCTGATGGCCGCGATGGCATCAAACACCGTCGAGGTTTTGTGCTTGTTGCTTGAGAGTCCGCCGGGTGCATATGCGGAACGCCTGCGCGCGACGGTCGCCGAGATCGAGGCAGCGGACGCAGCGGTGCGGGAGCGGCTGCAGGTATTAAGTGTGCGCACGTGGGTCGCTTATCATCCGTCATGGAGTTATTTCGCGGCGGATTACGGTCTGCGGCTGCTGGTGATCGAGCAGGACGGCAAGTCGCCCCCTGCCCGTCATCTGGCTGGCGTGATACGGGAGTCCAGGCTGGCCGGGGTCAGGAAGGTTTTCACTGAGCCGCAATATGACCGGCGTCCGGCTGAGACGCTGGCGCTCCAGCTCAAGGCTGATCTGCTGGTGATCGATCCGCTGCGGGAGGACTGGCCTGCGCTGTTGCGGGAGGTGGCCGCAAGTCTTGCGGATTGACAGGGGGAGTCATGGATCAAACAACAGCGGCAGTTGATGTGCGCGATGTCTGTTTCGCTTACGGCGACCAAGAGGTGCTGCACAATGTCTCTTTCAGTATAGCGCGGCAGGAGCTGGTGGCAATCGTCGGGCCGAACGGTGGAGGCAAGACCACTTTGCTGAAGCTGCTGCTAGGCGAGCTGAAGCCGCGTTTTGGCCACATCGGGGTTCTTGGGGAAGATCCGGCTGATGCCAGGAGCAGTGTTGGGTATGTTCCGCAGGCGATTCCTTTTGACCCGAGTTTCCCGGTTTCCGTGCGTGAGGTGGTGTTGATGGGCAGGGTGGCGAAGGCCCGGCTGGGGCTTTTCGGCAAGACTGACCATGAGGCGGCAGAGGCGGCGCTGGCTAAGGTCGGCATGTCCGGTTTTGCCGGGCGCGCCTTTGCGCAGATCTCTGGCGGGGAGCGTCAGCGGGTCATGATCGCGCAGGCTTTGGCAGGCGGCTCCGAAATGCTTTTTTTCGACGAGCCGGTTGCCAATGTCGATCCAGAGCACGCCAGCCAGTTGTACAATCTTTTCAAAGAGTTGACGTTCGAGGGGATCACGGTGCTGATGGTCTCGCACAATCTGGGGGTGGTGACGGTACATGCCACGCAGATTCTGTGCGTGAACCGCACGGCCGGTATGCACGCCATCGGCGAACTGGCCTCGCAGACCTTCACCGAGGCGTTCGGCGGCAGCCTAACGGCGATCCGGCATGAGGCTGATTGCCATGTGCTTGACCCTTCGTCCGCGATGCATGCGCCGCACCATGGGCAGGTGAAGGGCATGGCCCGGTGAAGATGGAATTACGGATGAACACGGATACACACGGATTCTTGTTTTTTATGACAGATGTTGAAAGCGTAGCTACGAAGTCATGACAGCCTTCTTCAAAGATTTGCCTGAGTATCCCTTTCTGATCAATGCCGTGCTGGCGGCGGTGCTGGCGGCGGTGGCGGCTGGTTTGACGGGCAGCCTGGTGGTGGTGCGGCGCTCGACCTATCTGGCGGGGGCGGTGTCGCACAGCGTATTGGCCGGTCTGGGTTTGGCCAGGCTGCTGCAGCGGCGGTTCGGTGTTGAGTGGCTGACGCCGATGGGCGGCGCGGTGTTGGTGGCGGTGGGGGTGGCCTTGCTGCTGGCGCGTCTGACTGCGCGGGGTCGGCACAGGTCCGATACGGTCTTGAGCGCTGTCTGGACCGGCGGCATGGCTCTGGGAGTTTCCTTTGTGGCAGTCACGCCGGGATACCAGGATGACCTGATGAGTTACCTTTTCGGTTCTATCCTGCTGGTCAGCGGTAGCGACTTGGTGTGGATGGCCGCGCTGGACGTGTTGATTGTTGCCGTAATGGCGCTCTGCTACAACCGCTTTCTGGCGATCGCCTTCGACGAGGGCCTGGCGCGACTGCGCGGGGTCAATACGGCGTTTTACGAAACCGTTTATCATCTGCTGGCCGCGCTGACTGTCGTGCTGCTGGTGCGTGTGACAGGAATCGTTTTGGCTGTGGCGCTTTTGACCCTGCCTGCGGCAACTGCGGGTTTGCTGGTGCGACGTCTGGACCGCATGATGGTATTGGCGGTGGTAATCGGCATAGCGGTCGGCGTGGTCGGACTGGCTG
>JAQVQN010000050.1 GCA_028701555.1 Kiritimatiellia bacterium
TTCAGCTTCGGCCAGAAATACCTTAACCGCCGCTACCGGCTTCTCGCCGTCCTTGGCCGGCAAAGTCACCAAGAAATAATCATCCTCGGCCTTCACGACCATCAGCCGGCTGCTCGCCTCGTCCACATCCCAAGCCGGACGCGCCTTCAGATCACGCGCCGTCTGAGCGAGTGCAGCGAAAGACAAAAGCGCGGCAGCCAAAAAAACAAGCCTTGCGGGAAACGCCTGACATAGGCGCCTGCTTATCACGCAACGCGGAACAACTTCGTCTCTATCCATTAACATGTGTACAACAGTATGCATCTGCTCCGTTCCCTGTCCGCCGCTCATCCGATGACTGGCGACCCGCATCCGGCTAATTGTTTCTAACTTGGCCGTTTTTACGCTGGTAGGGCGGTTTCCCCGAAACCGCCGCGGACGCCTAGGGGAGGCATCCCTACCTGTCACTTGAACGTCGAGAGTTCCCTTCCCACTCAACTGTCCCCTTTTTACGCTGTTTCGGCGCAACTTCGTTGCTCCGAAGCAGCGTTATGGCATGATTTCTGCAATAATTATGGTAATGATTTTAAGCTGCGCAACACCGGGAGCACCAAAAGCATGATACGCGCCCTCATCAGCACGTTATCTTCGCAGGCATCATGCCAAATGGCGGAAAGAGGCCGTTTAAGGCATGGCGGATTCACCCTGCTGGAGCTGCTGGTGGTTATAGTGATCATCGGAATTCTAGGCTCGGCCCTGGTGGTCTCGGTGCAATCCGGCTACAAACAGGCGCGGCAGGCCAACTGCAAGTCCAACCTGCGCCAGTTCGGCGTGGCTCTGACCATCTACCGCGGCGAGAACGACAACCGGACCCCGGACTGGATATCCAACCTCTACCCCGACTACGTCGACGACCGCAGCCTGTACGTCTGCCGCGCGGACTATTATGGCGGGCGTGACCGAATCCGTCCGAAAGATTTCGTCGCCGCCATACGAGACAGCGCTACTCTTGACGCAACAAAATTTCGTGACAACGCTACCAACATGGACAATACGCGGAACAGGGCGATAGAATGCAGTAGTTATTTCTTCGAGTTTTCAACCGCGACCCACGGATGGGGTAAAGACAATTTCTGGCCAGACGGAGATTATTCTACTTTAAAAGCTTATAAGCATGCACAGATGACTTATGGTGATGAAAACAGCGGCAGGGATGAAAACAACCGACCTTTACCTTACAGCGCATCTAGAATCCCAATCATCAGGTGCTATCATCATTGGCGCGACCAGAAAGTCTATGGGGTGGCTTACGTCGACCGTGCCAGCCGCAGACCCAGCAAGCAGTACATTGTCCTGAATGTTGCCTACGCCGGAAACGTCTTCGTGGGCCCGCCCTGGTGGGAAGGCACGATCCATCCCGGCGAGACCAGGCAATAATGAAATGAATTTACCGTTTATGTTTATTCACGCGTCTAACTTATGCGAGACCAGCTTATGAAAAAATACATCCAGCCATCACGGTTAATGACCGGCGACCTGCGACTTGCGACCTGCGGCGTTGCTAGATCCGCGTCCCGGTGTGAGCCTTCCCCGGCCAGCGCGACGCTCCAATCGCTAATCTCCAATCTCCAATCTCCAATCGCTATTCGCCAGTCGCCAGTCGCCAGTCGCCAGTCGCTGGTCGCAGCTCTGCTCCTCCTCGTCCTCCTCTCCGGCTGCACCAGTCCCAAGCCGCCGAACCCGGAACCGGTGCCGCCTCCACCGCCTGCCCAAGAGGTTGTTGCCGCTGAAAAACTCTTTGACGAAGGACACATGCAGGAGGCTATTATCGCCTGCGTGGATATAGCCAAAAAAAACCCGGAGGCTGTCGGCTTGACCGATCTCCAGCAGCGCATCACCGAAAAACTGGCGGCGGAACGTCTGGCCGAGGCTGAGAAACGCTCCGGAGCCACCACCCGGCTTAACACGGCGGACGCCAAAAAGTTTTCAATTTCGCCTGACTCTTACCGCCAGCGAAAGCACGTGGTAGGAGAGAACGCGCCGCTGCGCACCGCCCCTACCCCCATGCAGCGGGCTTTGGCCTTGCCGGTCACTGTGCACCTGGTGAATGCCGACATCAACGCCATCATCGCGCAGATCGGGCAGGCGCAGAACATCAACATTATCGCTGACAGCGAGATCAGCGAGAAGGCCATCACGATCCATGCCGAGAACACGCCTCTGGTCGAAATCCTGGAATACATCGGACGCAACCTCAACGTGACCTTCTCCGTCGGCGACAACCTGATTTGGGTTACACCTAAGGAGGAGCCCACTTCCGGCGTACCCTTGGAGACCCGCGTCTACCGCCTGCGCAAAGGCATGGTAGGCTCTGAACTCGGTAAGTCCGCACAAGGCGTTTCGCTGTTCAAAGGGCCGGAAGAACGCGGCAATGGCAGCGGCCCGGCCCCCCAGCAAGAGGGCGAAAAAAAGGCGGGCGAGGTAGGGCTGCTGGAGTCGATCGAACGCTTCGTGCCGCAGCCCGATGGCGCGGACTTCCTGTTCAACGATAAGGTTCACGCTTTAATTGTCAAAAACACCCGCGAAAACCTTGCGGTAGTTGAAAACCTGATCGAGGCCATGGATGTGCGCCCCGTGCAAATATTGATAGAATCGCGCTTCATAACAACCTCAATAACAGACCTGCGCAAACTGGGGGTTGAATGGTTGTTTGACAACCGCGGCGGTGCCAAATTCGCGCCCGGCAGCCTCCCGACTGATGATCCTTGGCTGCGCGGCAACACGGCCGTAATGCCCGTCCGGCGCGACGTGATCACCGGCACCTTCACAGGTGTCTCGGACTCGGGAACCGGCGGCGGTTCACTGGCCTACCAGTTCCTTTTGGGCGATACAGCCCTGCAAGCTGTACTGCATGCTCTGGAACAGACCGGCGAAAGCCGCACTGTGGTCGTACCGCGAGTCACGACCCTGAACAACCGCGAAGCCCGTTTCCGCGTCGGCGAGGACACATCCTATTTCGAGGAGGTTGACACCAGCATCATGACCAGCGGCTCGAATTACGGCGGCGGCGAGTCGCGTGACAACGTCACATACGATTATGACCGCCCCACCATCGTGGAGACCGGCTATTCATTGATTGTCACGCCCAGCGTCGGCGCAGACCTCTCGGCCATCAACCTAGTGCTGCGTCCGGAGATAAGTTCCATCAAAGAGTGGAAAAAATATCAGCTCAGCAGCCTTTCGCGTGCGGTTGAGGGCAGCGAGGAACCGCAGATAGAGGTGCCGATCATCTCGCGACAGTACATCGAGACCGAGGCCGTGGTGCGCAGTGGCGAGACCGTTGTGCTGGGCGGTTTGGTCGACACCTCCAAGGAGGATGATTCCTCGGGAACCCCTTGGCTTTCCAGCCTGCCATATCTAGGACGCCTATTCAAGACCGAGTCTAAAAAAGAAAGCTCTAAGAATATTCTGATCTTCGTGACAGCCACCCTGATCAGCGACGTCGGCGAGGAGCTGATCCCTCTGAACGAGATGGAGCGTTATGGACTGGACGTGCCGCCGGAGGCGGCTGTGCCTGAAATACTCAAGCCCACACCCGCCAATGATGATCCCGAACCCTCCCCCGCCGCGCCCCCCGTGCGCACAACCGCCACCCCCTGACTACTTCCCTCTTAACTCTTCACTCTTCCCTCTTAACTCTTCACTCTAAACTATCCCATGTCCCGAACCAAACAGATGATTGCCGTCGACGTAGGCACACGTTCAGTCAAAGCCGTTTGGGTAAACCTGCGCGGCTCGACGCCGGTTATCAGCCGTGCCGAAACCTTCTCGCTGCCTATGGACGCGGAGGAGCCGCACAAGCTGATCAGCGCCTGGGTCGAATCGCTCGGCCTTTCCAGTCACTTCTGCGCCGTGGCGCTGCCTGGGTCGCAAGCGGTTTTCCAAGGCGGACGCATCATGCACAATGACCCGCGCACGCCGGAACAGGTGGCCGCCATTGACATCGCCCAGTTTAACGAAATGGCTGGAGACGAGATGCTGCACGATGTGTTCGCTTTCGAGCCCGAGGCTGAAAAAGGCTCGCGCCGTTATGTCATGTCCATGGCGCGTCCTTCAGCCGTCAACGCCGCCCTGCTGGAAACGCGCCTGAATCGCATCCGTCCCGCCGACCTGATTGCCGCTCCTGTGGCGCTGCACAACGCGATCGAGGCGGTCGCTGGTCCGCACAACGAGCCGTGGTGTTACGTCAACATCGGTCACGCTCAAAGCGAGGTGGCTGTTGGTCTCAACAACGGTCTCTTGTTCGCCCGTTCCATTCCTGTCGGCGGCAAGCTGTTCACTGAAGCTGTTGCCCAGGCCACTGCACTCTCCCCTGTCCAGGCCGAAGTGCGCAAGCATTCCGATTGCGGACTTAACGACTCCGACGGCTGCTGCGAACAGTTGCGCGCAGCAGCCGACCGTTGGATATCTCAGTTCAATGCCTGCATGGGGGTTTACCGCAGTCAGTTCCAGGACCGCAGGTTGTCGACGGCGCGCATCGTTTTGACAGGCGGCGGCTCTCAACTAAAGGGGCTCAAAGAGTATCTAGCAGAAAAGCTTTCTGTCGAGATTGTTCTTTCCACCGAATTACAGGGCGTAAAGGACAGACAAAACAAAATCTCACCAATTTATGATATCGCCTTCGGTCTTGCAGTAACTGCCATGCGGGCTGGTCCGTCCTACCTTTCTCTATTACCAGAGGATCTCAAGGACGAGGTGGTTTTCCGCGAGAAAAAACCTTGGTGGATTGCCGCTGCCATTTTTCTAACAGCCACCATGGCCGTTTATTCAGCTACCGGCGTCATCCTGCTCAAAAGGGATGGCCAGCAGCTTGAGGAAGAGCGTGAACACCTGCGTCGGCGCGAGCAGATCGACAAACGCATTCAAACCGTTAGGGTGATGTGTTCGCAAATGTTGACCAACTCCGTAGAGCTGAACAATTTGCTGATGAACGGTCCGCTGGCGCGCGAAGTCTTGACTCTGGTCGCATCAACGGTCGACCCCAACGATTGGATCACACTTTTCTGCGACGAGAAAATCTATACGCCGACCGAGCAGGATAGCGACGCGAATGCGCCAACCGCCCAAGCCGCTGCCCGCACTCCGTTCTCTCTGTTCCGCTCGTTACGCCCCGCGCCGCGTCCAGAAGTTGCCTCAACCAAGGACTTGTCCCGTAAAAAAGATCTGCTCGATCCAATTTCTTCCGTTTTCATTGTTGAGGGATACACGCCTAACCCAAGCCTGAAAAGTGTACGGGAGATGATTGAACGTTTAAAAACCTCACCGGAGATCGCCCGAGTTGACCTACGCAGTGACGATCAGGTCTTGGCTCCGATCGGCATAACGGGGCTTGAATCCGAAAAACTGCCAAACTTCCAGCGTTTTGTCATAGAAATCGAGGTTAAACGTCCATGAAAGTTCCATCCCTAACTTTTTTGGCCACAGAGCGGATGCAGGTGGTATTCATCTTGATCTTCGTGCTCACAAGCGCTTTCCTGACCGTGCGTCTCGTTATGCTGCCTCAACGTGAATTGGCCGCAAACAATCGTTCGGTTCGAACGCAGCTCGAAAGCAGCAGTTATGCCAGTCTGGCAATTTCCAATATGCTGGCGATAGCCGAGCACGAAACCTCCAACCTGACAACTCTCTCAAACGAGTGGCACCGCATCGCGGCACGGCTGACGGCATTTCCTGATCAAGACACGCTGTTGGCTTCATCGGTGAACCGCATTGATTACAAGGTTGAGCTTTACGAACTTCGTCAACGCCTGCAGGCTAAGTCCGATGAGCTTAAAATCCAGCTTTTGCCTGTGGAGCTGGGCCTTGATGAAACGCTCACTAGCGGTGACGCCATCCGTGTGCGCATGACACAACTTAAAGCAGTAGAAAAATTGGCTGACTTGACCCTTGATCGTCAGATTCAGCGTCTAGTTGAGATTTATCCCTTGCCGCCGGTCGAGCACCAGGACAAAAACGGCCGTCGCCTTTTTGAAGAATATCCAGTACGCATCGAATGCGATGTCGATTTCGAGCACCTGTTTACCTTTTTTCAATCCGTCTTTGAAGAAAACCAGGTGTTCACTTTCCGTAACCTGCGCGTGGAGTCCGGGCCGACTTTTGACGCCAAGCTGCGTGTGAAGGCGGTTCTTTCAGCATTGTTGTTTTAGCAAAATTAAGTTTTGTATAACACTATCGGGAACAAAAAATGGACAAGCTTTGGAAATGGATCATGCACCTTAACGCCAAGGCCTTTTGCCTGATGGCTATACTGCTTTTTTTCATCACCGCGGTATGGTGCGGCTTCAACTACAAAACCCCTCCGGAGCCTTTTAAGGAAGGCAGCGGATCGCGTGAACAGCTTCCCTCGGAAAATTGGAACATCGGAACGCTTGATTTTGTCTCCAACCAGTTGAGTGCTGAAACGCTGACTATACCTTTTGACCCTTTCCGACCAACAATCGAAGCTATCCTGACCAACGAGACCGAACGCGTGGCGTTTTTAAAAGCCCTGAAAGCAGCCCAGGAAGCGGCCTCGGGTTTAGGCGGCGGCAAGGAAGCCGGAGCCAAAAAAGAGGATCCGTTCGCTCACTTGCGTAAAAAAGAGACCGTGCCCGGTGCCTTGGTTGGGCCTGACGGTAAACCTATGGTCGTTCCTAAGATTTCGTTTCTAGGTTACTTTCAGCGGTCTGACGGCACCCGCGCTGCCATGTTCCACAACTCCGTGGACAATTCTCTGGCTTTCTACGAGACTGGCAATCCGGTCCACGGCCTTGACATAATAAATGCTAATGTTAACGCTGCAGAAGTTCGCTTACCAGACGGGACTACCCGTGATCTTAAAATCGGCGAAAGTGTAGAACTGGCGCCGGAGCCTGCCGCCGCCACGCCCGCGCAGAAGCCCGGCGCCGCAAAGCAGCCCGCAAAGAAACCCGGCGCCGCCAAACAACCTGCGGCAAAGAACAACCCTAAGCGACAGCAGCAGAATGCCGCCAAACAAAAACGCAAACCGCAATAACATGCTTTTGATTGGACACATTTTTTAACACTAATTCGTGACACAAACTCATGGAATCAAATCGTCAAATACGATACGCCTCTGATGAACTTACCGCTGAAGTGACCCAGAAACTGGTCGACCGCGGCCTGCTGACTGTTGATAAACTAGGAGAGTTGCAGGGGCGAGCAGCATTGACCCTTCAAAGTGTCGACAGCCTTCTGCTGAAAGAAGCGATCATCAATGAGGAGGACCTGCTTAAGGCTTTTTCTGAAGCCAGCAATATTCCTTACCACAAGATCGGCGATTTCGTGATCGAACCGGAGGCCACCGAAAAAGTCTCGGCCAAAGTCGCCCTGCGCCACCGCATCGTTCCCCTGACCTATGATGACGGCATCCTGCTTTTGGCAGCCAGCAGCGTGCCCAGCTTAACCACAGTTGACGGATTACGTATGGTGCTGGATGTCGGAATCGACTTCGTGCTGTGTCCCGAGGTTGATGTGTCGATGTCGCTGACACACTTCTATGGTCTAGGTGCCGACACTATCGACCTGCTGATCGCCGAGGCGGAAGCCATGGGCAATCAGAGCGATGACAGCGATGAGGATATCGCCGTACATTCGCAAGAGACTGGCATGGTGCGCTTCATCAATCTAATCATCGCCGAAGCGATCCGTATGGACTGCACCGACATACATATCGAGCCTTTCGAGAACACATTGCGACTGCGCTACCGCATTGACGGCATACTGCAGGAGATTCCCTTGCCTAAAGGAGTGGATAAACTCCGTAAAGCCGTCAGCTCGGCTGTAAAAATCATGGCGGCCATGGATATCGCTGAACACCGCAAACCGCATGACGGACGCATCAAGGTGCGTTGCGGCAGCAACGACTATGACCTGCGCGTCTCGGTTCTGCCCACCGGCTGGGGCGAGACCTGCTGCCTGCGCATCCTGAACCGCGGCACCATGAAAATCGATTTGGACACCTTGGGCCTGTCCCCCTACCAATTGCCGAAAATCGCCAAACTGACCGAGCTGCCGCACGGCGTGATCCTGATGACCGGTCCGACAGGTTCCGGCAAAACCACCACTCTGTACGCCCTGCTGGCGCGTCTCAACAAGGCGGGCACAAAGATCATAACCGTGGAAGATCCGGTCGAGTATCAGATGCAGGGGATCAGCCAGGTGCAAACCCACAGCAAAATCGGTCTGACCTTCGCCAACGTCCTGCGCTCAATCCTGCGCCACGACCCGGACGTGATTCTGATCGGCGAAGTCCGCGACTCTGAAACAGCGGACATCGCGGTACGGTCGTCGCTCACTGGCCACCTTGTGCTGAGCACGCTGCACACCAATGACGCCCCCAGCGCCGTCACCCGCCTTATCGACATGGGGGTCGAACCCTATCTGATCTCGTCCTGCGTGGAAGGCATTGTGGCACAGCGCCTGGTGCGCCGGGTCTGTCCCCATTGCCGCGATACCTACAAGCCACCCGAACCGATAGTCAATGAAATCGCGGCATTCTACCCTGAGCGTATAGGTGAAGCTAGCTTCATCCACGGTCACGGTTGTCCCACTTGCGGTTTCACAGGATACCGCGGGCGCAGCGCCATCAATGAAGTCATGATCATGTCTGACCCGCTTCGCAAACTCGTGGTTGCGCGCGAACCTGCCAACATCATCAAAGACCTCGCTATAAAAGAAGGGATGGTGACCTTGCGCCAGGACGGCTGGCTGCGAGTGGTCGAAGGCCGCACCTCCGTAGAGGAAGTCCTCCGCGTTGCCGGCCGCATGGAGGAGTAAAATCAGGTGAAAAGCAAGAGGTAATAAGTTGTGCAGCTCCCCATCCATTCTTGTGACATGCCCACGATGCTAACTCCATCATCCGCCGCGTCGCCTTCCCCTTTGCGCCCTTCGCCCTTCACTCTTCACTCTTCACTATTCACTATTCACTCCCGCCGACGCCTACGGCGCGACGGGATGACCATGATCGAGCTGGGCATCGTAATGGGCATCGTCTCGGTTTTGCTGGCCTTGGTGCTCGGACTGGCCCGCCACGTCAACACCGTCGTGAAAATCCGCCGCGCCCAGGCCGACCTCGGCGAATGGCATGAGACACTTAACCGCTGGCATCTGCGTTTCGGCGAGTACCCGCACGCTTTCATCGACACACAGGGAAACGATCCTGTTGAGAATCTAATCAGGGAGGACCAGCCGCAGGCGAATCTGACAAATCTGCTTGACCGTTGCGAGATACGTTTCGCTGACAACGGCCCCAGTGAAGCGACTTTCCGTTCGTTTCTGACCTCCGACCTCAGCCATCTTGATCCATGGGGCACACCTTACATCTATATCCCCTCTGAAAACGCCCAGGACTACACCCTCTTCTCTTGCGGACCGGACGCAAAATCTTCGAACATTCCTTCCGGTACGCCTTTAACGCCCGACTCCACCCGCGACGACATCCATTTCGAACGGTGACACCATGGAACTTGCTCTATTAAGGACTCAGGACCCAGGACTCAGGATCCAGAGCCATTTGCTAACGCTGGGATCGGTATCCGCCCAGCCGTCCCCGCTTTTACACTCGTCTTTGCGACCACTGAGTGGTCGCAAAAAAGCCTTCACCCTGATCGAAATGCTCATTGTCATCTCGATCATCAGCGTGCTGCTGGGACTGCTGTACGGCGCCTTGGAACGCGCTCAGAAGTTTAGCCGCCGCACCATCACCTACACAGAACTGAAGAGCATCGAAACCGCTTTTAAGCAGTATCACGCGCATTACAACACTTGGCCGTCAAACACCATCTCAACAATTGAATCCGGCTACGACCGCGGTTTCATGATCACGGAACAACTGGCAAAAATGTTGCAAGGAAATCTGCCCAATGGCGTCTCCGATACAGACCTCAATAACTTTAATCCGGAAATGCTGCCGTTCATAGAATTCTCCCGATACTCCCCGGTCAACCGTGCGCCGGTCAATCCGTTCAAGCCAAATTCTGCAAATGACACACTCCGACTGTACCGTGTGCTGTTCGATGCAAACGGTGACCGCACCATCACGGTGCCTGGCAACGATGCTGACGGCGCTCTCACCCCGCAAACCAATATCATAGCCAGCGTTGCTGTTTGGACATTTATTCCGGCCACCCGCAAAACCGACAGTTCCGGAAATCCGCAAACTACAAGCGATGTTATTTTCGGCAGTTGGGAATCCTTCAGCGTTAAATAAAGCCAATGTTTTTCGTCTTCCATAATCCTGTCACTTTTTCGCCCGGAACTGCCAGCGCTGTCACGGCGTTAGCCCCCCATCAAGCGGAGCGGGTGTGGACCAGGGCGCACTTTGATCGTTTAGCCGGTACTCCGGCGGCCATGAGCTTGTCGAATGGCAAACGAGCTCGTGCGCGTCGGCCCACACCCCGAAGCGCCGCCGCTCGTGCGCGTCGGCCCACACCCCGAAGCGCCGCCGCTCGTGCGCATCGTCCCGTATGCCGTAGCGCCGCCTTCA
>JAQVQN010000440.1 GCA_028701555.1 Kiritimatiellia bacterium
ATTCCAGCAGAAGACGATGGAACGGCACCGCTTGAACATCCAGGAACGTGTGTCCGAAGAAGATGCCGATCGTCAGTTGCCCTTGCGCGGACCGTACGACGTGCCCAAACCCCGGCCGACTTTCCAGCACGCCCTCCCTGACAAGATTGCCGATGGCACGCCGCACGGTGACGCGGCTGACCGCGAGCGACGTCATGAGCTGCGCCTCCGACGGCACCCGCTTGCCTGGCCTGATCCGCTGCCGGCTGATTGCCTGGACGATCGCGGACTGCACCTGGTCGGTCTTGGAGAGCGCGGTCGCCACTTCCCAATCGGCAGTATCGGCGTGGTCTGTGGCGCAGGAAACTTCCTTCATGCGGCCAATAATAATACAGGTCTGATTATAATGCAAGTATTATCTTTGCGCCCGTCATATTTGCCGATGCGCCACTGACGCGGCTTTGAAGCTTCCGGCTAAAGCCGGTACTCGGACCTCGGCGCCAGATTACAGGCTTCAGCCGGAAGCAGATTAGGGAGGGGATGGGGACACTCAATCAGTGCCTCGTGCCCCTATTTGCCTTCTTTCGGTAAAACCGCAGAACGCCGAATATCGAACCGCAGAATTTCGAAGGAAAGTCAGTCCGTACGGGGCTTAACCTTCGAAATTCGTGATTCGTCACTCTGCGGTTGCACAGGGACATCGCCACGCCGGCGATAAAAGGCACTTTCACGCCGGCGTCCACACCGGTGAGCCGCCGCCCGGCTCGGCAGGGACGCCTCGCCCTACCCACATGGTCCATGCGGAGGTGAGCCACGGATGGACGGGACATGCGTGTCGCGTGGGGCGCCACGGGTTACGATGGCGGGCGACAAGAGCGGTTGACAATGAGGGGTTTCTCTACTCGTTATCCGTTCTCGTCGTCCGCTCTCGTCCAACGCTCTCCGTCTCATCCGTTTCGACGGGATACATTTTCCCTTCCCGCCCGCTTCACGATGCGCTTCCCTCGCTCACTCCCAGTCACCAACCGATTACGGCCAGTTTTTTAGCTAGGCCTATTGACATTGCCATCCGCTTGTGGCATGATCTGCAACGTTGCAGATGAAAAAAAATCAACCAGCTGGAAAAAACCGGGCGGCGGGTGTGAACGACATCGCCGCGCAGACAGGCTTTGCCGTTTCCACGGTCACCAAAGTCCTGCGCGGCGACGGCGACCGCTACGGCATCCGCGAGGCGACCCAGCGGCAGATTCGCGAGCTGGCCGACAAACTGGGCTACCGGGGCAGTTTCTTCGCCCGGGCCCTGCGTTCCGGCAACTCGGGGCTGGTCGTCCTGGTGACCTGCACGGCGGAGTTCCCGGTGCGCATCTGCACCCAGAACCTGGTGGCGCAGGAACTGTGCAAGCGTGGCCTGAAGGTCATGACCGTGGACGTGACGTGGGAGCTGGGGCTGGGGCGGAACATGGCCGAGGTGCTCCGGGAAGTCACCGCGTTGCATCCCGCGGCGGTACTGGTGGGCCGGATCGAGGGGGTTGCGGTTGACCAGTGGGTCGGGGTCATGCTCCGGCGCGGTGTGCCGGTGGTGGGCATGGACTATGTGAACAAGCTGCCGATCGACCAGGTGTACGTTTCCCGCCGCCAGGTGGCGTACCTGCAGACAAGCCACCTGCTGGAGCTTGGACACCGCCGCATACGCTTCACCACGGGGTCCGGCCAGGACTGGCTGCTGTCGGAACGCCTCCTCGGTTTCCAGGCGGCGCTCAAGGAGTACAAGCTGCGGTTCACGCCTGAACTTGTGACTCACCTCCACTCCCGCGTCCCGGACATCTTCCAGGTTGGTTACGACGCCGTGCGTGATTCAGGCTGGGTGGCTTCCGGCGTCACCGGCGTAACGGCGCTCAACGATCAGGTCGCACTCGGCATGCTTCACGCCTTTGGCGAGGCGGGGGTGGCCGTACCCGGTCGCATGTCGCTGGTTGGATCCGAGAACCAGGCCGCGGCCGCCTGGTATGCCGTGCCGTTGACCACGGTGGACTGGAATTTGAAGCAGCAGGCGGAATTGGCGGTGGAATGGCTCGTGGAGCGGATGAATGGACTGAGCGCCAAGCCCCGGCGGGAGGCGATCCAGCCCCGTCTGGTCGTGCGGCAATCCACGGCCGCGCCCGCGGGATAAAGACCGTGTTCAGGTTCGGTGTTCAAAACGGCAAAGGGAAGGGGAATCGGGCATGAAAAAGCACAAGGGAATGATTGGGCTGATGGGAATGGCGATACTCTTGGCGGGCATGGCGGAAGCGCAGAACGTGTTCGTTGCGCCCAGCGTGGCGGGGGCCAGCGACGGCGCTTCGTGGGCCACGGCCTACACGAACCTGCAAACCGCCGTCAACGACCCCAACGCGGTCAACGGCATCTGGGTCAAGCAGGGCGTCTACGCCATCCAGACGCCGATCTTCATGTCGAACAACGGCGCCATCTACGGCGGCTTCGCCGGCACGGAGACGCTGCTCGCGCAGCGCGACTGGCGCGCGAACCTCACGACGATCAGCAATGCCGTCACCGCCACGTCGGGCGATCCCGACCACCGCGTGTTCAACTGCGACAACCGGAGCGACTGGCGGCTGGACGGCTTGACGATCTGTAAGG
>JAQVQN010000051.1 GCA_028701555.1 Kiritimatiellia bacterium
GGTATGGCAGGCTCCGTGAACCAATCCCCGCTGATTTGCGCGGAGCAGTTGCTCTTCAGTAAAACGGATGGTCAGCATCGTCCGGTAGAGGGCGATTGCCTGCTTGTGTGCGACAGGTGCCTTGTTTATAACTTCTGCGTTCGATGTTCGGCGTTCGGCGTTCGGCGTTCGAGTTACCGTATCGCTCATTACCGCTCCGCGTGCGGCGGCCTTGGCTGGCGCTTTATTCGCTGGTCGTGCCACAATCATTTCTCCATTAAAAGTCGCGTGAATACCCGGCTGTCCATCCGCCGTCGACCGTCAACACCGCGCCGGTGATATACGAGTTTTCCGGCGCCGCGAGGAACAACGCAGCGTTGGCGACATCCTGACAGGTGCCGAAACGGTGAAGCGGGATATGGGCCAGCATCGCCTCTGTCCGGTCCTTCATAAGCGGGTCTTTGCCCGCGAAAAGCTGTTGTTGCGGACTGTCCAAAGGAATCGATCCGGGCGCGATGGCGTTGACCAGCACACCACGTTCGGCGAACTCCAGCGCCATAGCCTTCGTGAGATTCACGACCCCCGCCTTGGCGGCCACGAAGGCGCACTGCAGGCGCGCCGGCACCAGACCGAAAACAGACGCGATGTTGACGATGCGCCCGCCGCCGCGATCAAACAGGGCCGGTGCCGCGGCATGGGTCACCTGATAGCAGCCGGTGAGATCGGTGTTGACGATCCAGTCCCATTCCTCCTTCGGAAATTGATCGAGCGTGACACGGTTGCGGGTGGTGTTCACGCCAGCGTTGTTGACTAGAATGTCGAGCCCGCCGAACGTCTCGCGCACCCACCGGATGGCTGCCTCGATATCAGCCGCATCCGTCACGTCCATGCGGCGGCCCGCGCAGCCCGGCTTATCCGCCGCGGCCTGCTGCGCACCTTCACCTGCTATGTCGGTGTACGCCACGCGTGCTCCGTTCGCGGCCAGAGTGTCGGCAATGGCCCTTCCAATCCCGCGCGCCGCGCCAGTCACCAGCGCCGTCTTACCGTTTAAATCAACCCTCATTGCATGCCCTTTCTACGGAATGGCAGTGCCTTCTATTTCGCTTGCAGGAATGCCATGACAGAAATGGCCATCAGCATCAGCACCACTGCGCTGATCATCAGGAGCTGTGTTCGGCGGAGGACGCCTTTCCACTCACCGGTAAAGACCCCCACCCCCTGACCGGTCAGGATCTGTAGTCCCTGCTGGAGGCCAAAGCCCAGTGACGCCCCCAGCGCACCCATCATGCGCATGCCGTTGGCCATGCCCAGGAGGCTGCACACAAAGAACAGCGGCATCAAGAGGGTCAAACAGAAATCCTTCGGTGTTGCCAGCGTTGCCACACTGCGCCCGCGCAACATCAGGGTTAGCGGGAAGAGCACGTTGATCAATGCGCCTCCAGGCAGCGTCACCGCCCAAACAGCGGAGATGGCGCCAGACTCGCCTGCACCGCGTTGCGTCAAGGCTTCCATCAAGGGGCCCTGCGAATAAACGAACGCGAAACTAAGCCCCACCTGAAGAAAACCGGCCGCGATCGCCATCAGAAGTCCGACTTTAAAAGATCCGTGCGTCTCTATTGCCTTCTGTTCCCGCTCGGAGCCGGCCCGCGCCATCAACGTGACCGAAAACACAAGAACAAGCGTCAACGCCAGCAGCGTAAGTCCGGTGGAAGAAAACAGCGAAGGCGCTGTGGAAAACTGTCCTGAGCCCTTAACGACCATCGGCAGCAGAATGCCCGCAGGCAGACCGATTCCCGTCAGAAGCCCCGATGTCAGGCTCACTCCGATTCGCACAAAGCAAAGCCCGCAAAGGATATTCGCCACGCCCCAGGCGAGCGACCAGAGGTTGGCCTTCAGATAGGCCGACATCGGAACGTGTCGCAACGCGCCTAAAAGATCGGGGCACAGCGCGACAGCCAGACACCACGGCAGCACGACTAAAGACAAAAAGGAGTTGATGAACGCCCAGTGTTCATAACGGTATTTCGTCATGAATTTGATCGGTGCGGCCGACAGCCCCATGGCAATGCCCGCTGCTATAGCCAATCCGGCTCCTGTCATCGATGCGTCCATCATTTTATCCCTTATTCTGAGCCAAAACTGTTTCGGCGAGTTCTTTAAGCCGTTCGGCCGGCCCGGCGAACGCCCATGTCGTACAGCGGTCCTGAATCACGCACTCGCCGTCTGGCAGCAACGCCGGCGAATGGTGTTCCATCTCTCCAAAGCCGCCAAGCTCGCCATGATCGACGTAAACCTGCTGAACCACGCCTTTGAGATGCGGCGCATTGAAAGGCGCGTCGAAATAGCACTCACCGCAACCGACGGTGAAACGTCTCAGGATCATGAACGGCTGCGGAACCTGGCCGTTCAGGTAGACCGCAGCGCCATAACACGATTCTGCCATCACGCCTGATTTATACGACTCCGCAATGGCTGGCACTGACAGAACGATTTTCTGGCCGTCTTTTCGCCACTGCTGGCTGCCGAAATATGCGACCGGCGAGGCGGTGCCTTTGACAGGCACGATGATATCCCCTCCGCCCGGCACCTGTAGCAGATTCCAAAGCGCTGGCCGCGCCGCCGCCGGCAGCAGGCCCTCGACTGTCAGCACACAAACCATCTCGTATCCTGCGGCCGTCACATCTTGAGGCAACGGTGCCCCCCACATCCCCAAATCCGTCATCCTTTTGACGAGCGAGAATCTGCCAATGCAACCGCTTCGGAATAAATTGACCTCCAGCGAGGTCTTCAGTTCCACCGTGTCTCCGCAAAGGCCCGTCACGCGGTAATCAGCCGGATCTAGAGCGCGCGGAACCCGATAAGTCTCAGCTGGCTGCGCCGCATCTGAGACGAACACCTCGATTTCAGGTGAGAGCCACGTACGGTCTCCTCCCAGATTCGCCCAGCCGCTTTTCAGCAAAGCCGACGCGGATGTCTTCGAGTAAAGCGCGGGATTGACCCAAAGCGCATTCAGATCCGGTTGCGGAAAAAGCCCGATCACCCTCCCGCCAAACGGCAGCACCACGGTCTTGCCTATTCTCAGGTGTTCTTTGCCCAATTCGCCAAGCGTGTCAAGATAGTTATGTTTCTTCATTGCCCTTGCTCCGCATCGTCGCAGTCAACCAGCCATTTGATGCGGATGTCGTTTCGGTCTTTCATGTCGCGGTAGCCTTGCAGGATATCTTTAAGCCGATAACGCCCGCTGATCAAAGGCGTGATATCCAAATCACCAGAAGCCATCAGCGCCATAACGGGCTCGTATGTGCCGGTGCTGCCCGACGCCCCCACCAAGCTAATCTGCCCGAACACAATTTTATCGATCTCCACCTGTTGGAGGACACGGTCGTAGAATGCCACGGCAGCCAGTGTGCCACGGGTACGGATCACGTCCAGCGACTGCAGCAGCAGTTCAAACGAGCCGGAGGTTTCAATGACCCTATCGACTTTCCCGTTCGTCGTATGGCGCGCCAACACTTCGGCAAACGATTCGCGCGTAGTGTTGATCGCCACATCGGCTCCAAACGACCGTGCAACTGTGAGTTTAGCATCCTTGCGACCTGTGACAAACACTTTTGATGCCCCGGAAAGTTTGGCGAGCTTGGCCGCCAGCAATCCCAGCGGTCCGGAGCCGTGCACCAACACAACATCACCGAGCTGAACACTGGCCATCTGGATCGCGTTCAGCGAAGTCGCTGCCGGTTCGACGAACGCGCCTGCGTCAAAACTCACACTGTCGGGCAGATGAAAAATGTGGCGGTCAGGGAAGACCGTGTATTCGGCGAAACCGCCGTCCCATGCGTTGATTGTGCCGACACTCCTCACGTCTTGGCAGTTGTCGTACCTACCCCTCAAGCAGAAGTCGCACTTTCCGCACGAAACGAAGGTCTCCCCGATGATGCGGTCACCCGGCTTGAAGTTTACGACTTCGCTGCCGACTGCAACGACCACGCCCGACCACTCATGTCCGGGCGTGAAAGGGAAACGAACAAGCCCGTTTTTGACGAAAGAGAACTCACCGGAATAAATTGAATAGTCAGTTCCGCAAAGCCCGGCGCGTTTCACCTTGCTCAAGATGTCCCGTGGGCCAAGTTCAGGGATTGGCACGTCCATCAGCCTCAGATCATTGGGGCCGAAAAGCCGGGCTGCTTTCATGGTTTGTTTCATCTGTGATCACCTTTTTTTATGACGCATGTCAGTTTACGTGTGTCGTTCGTGAACGTATGCCGGATCGGGGCGAATAAATCATCCGCTCGCCAGGTGCCATAATCACAGGAACCGTCATATCCGGCAGAGTTCGCCGCGCAAATTCTAAAAACGCCCCCGGATCGCCGCCGTGTTCACTGAACATTCCGAAATGGCTACCTATGAACACGTGCGGACAGATGTGCGCGGCTAGCCGTACTGCATTCTCGTGTCCGAGGTTGCCGAAGGCCGGGTTGATCGGCGCGATCAGAATATCAATCGCGACATCTCCCAGCGAGTTCATGATTTGATCCGGACAATAGCCCGTATCACCGGTGTCGTAGACCGTGATACCATCCAGCGTCATCAGAAATCCGACCGCATCTGGAGCCATTTCGCTGTGATCGGCGTAAACCGCACGGTACTCGTCGCCGTTCAGAAACGCGCTCTCACCTGCGGCCAAAAGGATGACGTGTTCGTCAGGAATGCCGACCGCTTGAAAAACTGGACGGCAATCAGGAGAACCTATGAATCGTGTCTGCGGACTATGTTTCAAATATTCGAGCAGGTCGGGATCCAGATGGTCGTTATGGGAGTGGGTGGCGATTAGGGCATCGGTTTTCAATTCTTCCATCGCCATCGGCGCGGGAACCATCCGTCTGAAATTATACAGACGTTCACAACAATCACTCAAATACGGATCAATACAGGCTGTTCTGCCGGTAGCAGTCTTGAAATAAAACCCCGCCTGAGCCAGGTAAAACAACGCTACTTCCCCTGCCCCCGTCTGGGTTGACTCAATCCTCTGTGCCAGTCTCACGACATCTCCATGACAGATTTACAGCTTTAAAAAAATCCTAAATTGACAGACAGTGTTATTATGAATCGTATTCTTAAACAGAGAACAGGTACATTTACGCAAAATAAATAGTAATAAGACGCAAGTTTGCTTGTACAGTTTCACCGCACTGTGATAAAAGCACGCAATGCATGTTATAAGAACACGTATGCCCCAGGTTGCCTTATTGCTGCCGACTTCGGTCAAGACGTGCAGGGAATTGCTGCGCGGTATTTTGCAGTACGTTCATTTTCATGGACCGTGGAATGTTCACCTCATTGAAGGCCGCGAGGGTGAACAGAAGATGCTTCACCCAGATACCTGGGGGTGTACTGGAATCATTGGAAACCTTGATGGCTTAGCACCTGCAAGACGCCTGATGACTTTGAATGTTCCGATCATCTGCACCAATCGGACGGATGAATTCATCAATGCGGCGAATCCACTCTCCCGCCTGAACTGTGTCGTGTGCGACAACCATCTGATAGGCCAGCGGGCAGCAGAATATTTTATTGGACTGAACTTCAAGCATTTTGCATTTGTCGGCCAAGTTAACCGAGCGAAATGGTCCGAGGAACGTAAAACCTCTTTCTGTGCGCGATTGCTTCAGGACGGATGCTGCAGCGAAGTTTATACGCTGTCTTCCGCTGCCGCAAGAAAGGATTTCGGCATCGAGCAGCGCGACCTGTGCGACTGGCTGAAAAGACTCCCGAAACCTGTCGCGATTTTCGCCGCGAACGATGTCCGTGGCCGCCAAGTGCTTGATTCATGCGCGAAAGCCCGCATCGCCGTGCCGCAAGAGGTGGCCGTGCTCAGCGTGGACAACGATGAACTGCTTTGCGAAACCACCATTCCGCAAATGTCGAGCATCCAGATGACCACTGAACAAGCGGGGTTCGAGGCCGCCCGCGTACTCGATGGCATGATGCGTGGCCGAAAACACGGCAACTTTAAACAGACCGTGATCACGTACGGATTCTCACATATCGTCACCCGCCCTTCAACTGCAACTGTTCTGCTTTCAGACGCACTGGTAGTCCGTACGCTGGAGTTTATACGAATCAACTCGGACATTGCCGTTAAGGTGGAGGACTTGGCGCAGCACCTGCACGTTTCCCGGCGTTCTCTGGAGACGCGCTTCAAGTCAGTGACGGGGCGTACGGTATATTCAGAAATCATGCGAGTTCGCCTGGATCGGGTTCAGACTCTCCTTTGCGAAACGCCGTTGTCTATTGAGCGGATCGCCGAAACCTGCGGGTTCAATGACGCCAGTCACCTCGGCAAGGCGTTTCGACAGCATTTCAACATGACGCTTTCCGCGTACCGACGCAAATATCTGACCTCGTCCAACTAGCCCGCAGACTGCATCTCACACACCAAGCTTTTATAGTTCATCTCGTTTGAACTCCAACTAAGTTTAATCGTACCCCGATTGTGTACTTTCAAGCGGCTGTCAAATCTGTTATCAATATTGCCATTTAAAGAACCAACCGGAAGCAGCGGCAGCGTGAACACAAAAGCGATTGAACAACATGGATTCCAACTGGTCGAGCAAATCAACGAGACCAGTCGCACCATAGCTTGGAAATCGGTGCAAACCACTCTTGACCGCACCGTTATCCTTCGGATCCTGAAACCGGAGGCTGCTGCTGACCCTGCAATCCGTGAGCATTTCTTGAAGATCGCCCGTCGCATCGCGCGCATCAAATGCGACGGTTTGGCGGCGGTCTTTGATATCGTGAGCGATGATGACTTGCATTATGTGGTCATGGAACATGTTGACGGACCGACCATCGAGGAACTCGTCGCGCACCAGGGGCCTTTGCCATTTGAGCAGATGTTGAAGATAGCCCTGTCGGTAGCGCGTACCATTGAGCAAATGTGGAGTTCAGAGCGCATAGTTCACCGTAACCTGAAAAGCTCCACCATCCGTCTGGACGCGCGAGGTATCGCCAAAATAACCGACTTCAGCCTTTCCATCCTGACGGACGAGGGGCCGGAAGCTTATGCGATGGACGAAGGCCACATCGTCGGCACACCGTGCTTTCTATCGCCAGAACAAGTCCAAGGGTCACTCGATCTATCCACCCTTTCCGACATGTACGCCTTGGGGGCGGTGTGCTACCACATGGCCACAGCTAAAGTGCCTTTTGAAGGCCAAGAGGTTGTCGCGATCTTGAACGCGCACCTGCATGAACAGTTGCAGCCGCCGCACATGCTGAACCCCAAGGTGCCGGCAACTTTCTCATGGTTCGTGCGGCGCTTGATGATCAAAAACCCTGAACTGAGATACCGGACCTGGGACGATGTCATTAAAGATATCTTGCGGCAGACGGAAGGCCAGACCCCGCTGTGCGTCTGCCCTTACGACACATCCGTCAGCACGGTCATGAACTTTACCGATACCGGCGGCAGCGGCGGCGAAGCCGGACAGTCTGGCCCACGCATACGTTTGCGGCGCAAACGCCAATTGCAGGAACTGACCGCATATCAGTCGAAAACGCTCGCAGATGATCACGCCCAGGATATCCGTCGGGCCACCCGTTCCAAAGAGGGTGTGCTGTGGTTAGCTCTGGTGCTCTGGCTGCTGCTAGTATTCTGGTACCGCGCCGCCTATGAGACCGCGTCCGCAGAGACATCCGACACGTCCGCAACTGTTACTGAAAGCCCGGTATCAGATTCTCCGCCGTTAGCAGGCAACGGGGAGGATATCCGCATCTTCGCGGAATCTGCCGAACAGGGCTTTGCAACAGACACAGACAAACCTTCGCTGGAAACAAACGACGCGAAGGTGACAACGGCTGCCACGGCACCAGATGCCACCGTTTCACCGTCTGCCGAAACCCTGCCGCCCCTTTCGCCTGAACTGGCAACCGCTCTGGCCGAGACGCTCTCCCGAGGCGACGTGCGAAATGCCCGCGCAATTCTGCAGGCCGATACAACCGCATTCCAGCAACAAGAAGAGTTTTTGACCTTCCTTGAACAAATGCCCGACCCCGACTCGTTGGTGGCCGATTATCTGAAGTCTCAGATAGGCAAACCGCTGGTGCTGGAACACAACGGTGCACAACGCACCGTCATACCGCGCGGTGTCGAAAACGGCATAATCCACCTTGAGGCAGGCGGTCGGGGGGTTGAAATGCCGATCAGCCGCCTCTCGCCCGACACAAAACTGCGCTGGATGGAAATGCCCGCCGACCCGCCATCGCTTGCCGCCTATTGCCTTACCTTGATGCGTACCGAGCGACGCGACGAAGTCCACGGACTGGCAATAAAGTGCCCTCCTTTGACCGGACTGCTGATTGAGGCCGCAAGGCTGGCCAACTCAAATTGAAACGCTACCCGCGCTCAATTACCGCCACCGCCTTAAGCTCGTCCAGACGTGCGTTGACACAATCAGCGCAAGCTTGCTCGTGCAACTGTTTTTTCAAATCCTCTTTGATTTCGTGGTATTTTAATTTTTGCGGCTCCAAACGCTCCACCACCTTGACCAGATGCAGTGTGCTAAAGCCCAGGTCGATCACGTCGCTGACCTCGCCGACACCAAGCTTCCAGATCTTTTCCTCCGCCTCGCCCGGCAGTTCCCCGCGCGACACTGTCGCGAGAATTCCGTAATCACGCTTAAAGGTATCGGAGTGCTCGATCAGGGCCGCCGCCCAATCAAGCACGCCTTTGCTTAAATCCGATTTAAGCTCCAGCATTTCCAAATAAACTTGAGCTTTGCTTTCAGCGTTTAAATGACGGCAAACGTGCGACAGGCGCAACGCTTCTGGAGCAACAAACAGTTCCGGATGCGTGTCATAGTATTCCCGCATGGCCTGCCCGTCAGGCATAGCCACGCCCTTGCGTATCTCTTTCATCATCAACCGCTGCTGCAGATTCGCGCTTGCCCGCGCGCGCTGACGGTCTTGCGGCAAATTGTTGTACAATTCCGCGTTCTTTTCTATCTCTTTCAGCACCCGCTCCTCTGAAGGGACTGGCTGCGTGGCGACCGCCGCCTCACGAAAAAGCTCTTCCTCAATCAGATTCTCAACCGCCCATTCACGGAGCTGCGCTTCATCCGGCTCCGCGCCCTCACTCTTCACATACCGATCATAATCTTCCTGCAGCCTTGTTATCTCTGCCTGAATCTCGTTTTCGTTGATCTCGACCCCGTTGACTCTTACCGCCATAGTTCATCCCCGTAATTAAATGGTTCCGTTTACGACCGACACGCCGTGTTCTTGCAGATAACGTTTCAGATCGCTCATGCTTACTCTCATCTTTTGAGACAAACAACCTAGCAAAAGCTAAGCTGACAAATCACTGTTAGTTCGAATCCTGCGGCTTACTTACATTGCGCATGCCGGTCCATGCAAGTATGGCAGGATGTCCACCATGGTTAGGTAATTGCCGGAGTCATTCAGTCGGTTCGTATTCCTCCGGAAACCAGGTGCGGTAGTAATTATCCCGATTCCAGGTGTTACCGGCTGAGGCGAAATCGCAGAAGAAAACCGTCGCATGATTGGCCCCTTCCGGATTCGCATGGTGTGAACCAATTGGCAGCGTTGCCGAAAAAGCCATCCAGAAATCATCAGACGGCGTCCGGACAGCCGTAAAAGTCGACATGCGCTGTCCGTCCTTAATCCCTCTACGGTACGGCTCCGTAAGATCGCCGTCGTTGAAACGGCTGTCGCGGGCAAAGAGAATCGGACCGCGGGTAAATGCAATGTTGTGGTCAAGCTTATGCGCAATTACCGGCATTTCGAACCTCAGCTCCACGATATCACCAAGCTTCCATTCATGAGCAATTGTAAAATATTCGCCAGCCTTGACATCCTGCATGACCTTCCCGTTTAACCTGACATCGGTTTTCTCGCTCCAGGCAGGAATGCGCAGGCGTAGTTTCAATTCACCTGTAGTGTGGCTGACAATTCGGGCGTAATTCGAACGTGGATAAAGCGAATACATGTCGAAGGCGACCTTCTTGCCGCTCTTAACAATGACGCCCTTCACTAGTGCTGATGCGTAGAAGTTGAATACAGCCGCATCGTCCGTTGTTCGGAAGAATTCCTTCAGGAAGCAGAGGAAACCCCTCGGGCCGTTCGCCGTGCAGCAGTCGGTATGCATGTAGCAATGGTGCTGTCCATGATAGCGGTTGCCGGAAAGCGGAGTGTAGCCGGCGAACTCCGAACCGTCCGCCTTCATCGCGCCGAGATACGCATTGTAAAACGTGCGCTCGAGTTCATCCGCCCACTTTGGGTCACCCGTAAGACCGAGAAGTTTTTCGCAGAACCGCATCCATGTAGTAGTCACGCACGTTTCCTGCAACCGAAGATACGGGAGATGCTGTTTCTTCGCGCCGTGGAACCAAGCTTCCGAACAAGCACACCCTCCGGCAAGATTAATTTCCTCTTTGATGATGTCGTTTCCGGTCGCGACCGCCGCGTCCAAAAGGTCCCTGCGCCCCGTCACCTCGAAATATTCGAGCATCCCC
>JAQVQN010000441.1 GCA_028701555.1 Kiritimatiellia bacterium
CTCTTCGGTTTCATTCCGGGATACAAGGTCCGCACGTTCGGCAGCGAGGATCCGATCAACATCAAGGCCGCCGAGGTCATGGGGCTCCTGCATGACGCCATGAAGTCGGGCGGCTACAGCGGCCATGCGCTGGAGCGCTTCCTCGTGCGCGTGCTGTTCTGCCTGTTCGCGGAGGACACAGGCATATTCGATCCGAACGCGTTTACGGAATACATCGAAAACGAGACGCAGCCCGACGGCCGCGACCTCGGCCTGCACATCGCGCGGTTGTTCCAGGTGCTCGACACGCCGCGAGAACAGCGCCAGAAGAACCTCGACGAGCGTCTGCTGGGCCTGCCCTACGTGAACGGCGGGCTGTTTTCCGAAACCCTGCCGCTGGCCGATATGAACGCCGCGATGCGCGAGGCGCTCATGCGCTGCGCGTCTTTCGACTGGAGCCGGATCTCGCCTGCCGTGTTCGGATCGCTTTTCCAGTCGGTCATGCAGCCTGCGGAACGCCGCCAGATAGGTGCGCATTACACGTCGGAACGCGACATCCTCAAGCTGGTGCACGCCCTCTTCCTCGATGACCTGCGTACAGAATTCAATGCGGTCAGGAATGACCGGCGCAAGCTGTCGGCCTTCCACCAGAAGCTGGGCGCACTCAAGTTTTTTGATCCCGCGTGCGGCTGCGGCAACTTTTTGGTCATCACCTACCGCGAACTGCGTTTGCTGGAGATGGAGGTGCTTGACGCGATGGGTTATGCGGGACAGACAGTGACCGACATATCCTTGCTCACGCACGTGGATGTAGACCAGATGTTCGGCATCGAGATCGAGGAGTGGCCCGCGCGTATCGCCGAGACGGCGCTGTGGCTGATGGATCACCAGATGAACCTACTGCTGGCGGAGAAGTTCGG
Organism: Kiritimatiellia bacterium; assembly: GCA_028701555.1. GTDB lineage: Bacteria > Verrucomicrobiota > Kiritimatiellia > RFP12 > UBA1067 > JAQVQN01. Next base: position 900 of record JAQVQN010000441.1, read on the forward strand.
TCAGTACTTTGTGCGCCTGCCGCTCAAGAAGTCCGCCCGCATCGTGCATGACAACGCCCTGCGCCTCAACTGGCGGTATGTGCTGAATCCCGCCGAGTGCTCATACATTCTCGGTAATCCTCCGTTTGTGGGTGCGAAATTCCAAAGCGAAGAACAACGCAAGGATCTGGCGGGCCTGACAGGCGGCGTGGAGAACGCCGGCCTGTTGGATTACGTGACCGGCTGGTACTTCAAGGCATCCGAGTTCATCCAAGGCACGCCCGTCCGAGTCGGTTTTGTGTCGACCAATTCCATCACGCAGGGTGAGCAGGCCGGCGTGCTGTGGAATGCGCTTTTCGCGCAGGGCATGAAGATCATTTTCGGGCACCGCACCTTCGCGTGGCAGAGCGAGGCGCGGGGAAAGGCGCATGTGCATGTGGTCATTGTCGGTTTCGCGCAAACGTTCAACGGGACGAAGCGCATCTTTGAGGAAGCCGAAGGTGTCACGAATGCGTTGTCCGTACAGAACATCAGCCCGTATTTGGTCGAGGGGCCGGACACCGCCATCCTCAACCGGTCGAAGCCGCTTTGCGGCGTGCCTGTATTGGGCATCGGCAACCAGCCGATCGACGGCGGCCATTACCTGTTCACGCCTGAGCAGAAAGCGGCATTCCTCGCGGCCGAGCCTGAGTCGGCTCCGTACTTCCGGCGTTGGCTTGGCTCCGATGAGTTTATAAACGGCATCGAGCGCTGGTGCCTGCTGCTCAAGGACTGCCCGCCTGATCAGTTGCGCCGCATGCCGGAATCGCTCAAACGCATTGAAGCCGTGATTGATTTTCGCCGAGCAAGCAAACGACAATCTACGCTTAAGTTGGTCAAGACGCCGACACGTTTTCAAGTAGAGAACTTTCCGGCGGGCAATTTCTTGGTGGTTCCCGGCGTGTCGTCCGAGCGCCGCCCCTACATTCCGATCGGCTATCTGAAGCCGGACAATCTCGCCAGCAATCTGGTTAACGTGCTTGCTGACGCCACGCTCTATCATTTCGGCGTGCTCACCTCGGCCATGCACATGGCGTGGGTGCGGCAGGTCTGCGGACGGTTGGAATCGCGTTACCGTTACTCGATCAAGCTTGTGTACAACAACTTTCCGTGGCCGCAGATCGATGCTACAGGGAGGATGCGCGCGGAATCGAGGGACTGCGTGCGCGAGGCCGCGTCGCGGATCTACTGGTCATCGTATCACGAGAGTTGGGATGAAGAAGAAAAGCCATCGCAGCCGAAACCTCCGCCGCGCGCTCTGACAGGCGACGTGAAGAAGGTCGCGGTGGTCGAGGCAGCGGCGCAGGGTGTGCTTGACGCGCGGGCGCGGTATCCGGGCTCGACTTTGGCTGATCTGTACGATCCGTTGACCATGCCGGCGGATCTGGTGAAGGCCCATGCTGTCCTTGACCGCGCGGTCGACCGCTGTTACCGTAGCGCGCCGTTTACTTCCGAGCGTCAGCGCGTAGAGTTCCTGTTCGCGCTCTACGAGACTCTCAAAGCTCCGCTGTTGGTGCCGGATAAAAAGAAGAGCAGGCGGACATAAACTGTATTTTCCAAAACAATCTGAAGTTCCATAAACCTATGCAAAAGTTGATCGGCTTTTTCAACGCGGTTCGTGACAGGTTTTATCCGGCCACGATGTGTTTTGTGACAGAAGGGTATTCTGCGCAAAAA
>JAQVQN010000052.1 GCA_028701555.1 Kiritimatiellia bacterium
CATGCCCCAGTCGAGGTGCGCGGAACCTTTCAGGAAAAAACCGTCCGCCTGCTGCGCAATGCCTATGCCGTATTCTCTGCCGTCGCGGATGTCGTCAAGATCTGCCATGATAAATTCCCTTTTATTTCAAAGTTTTTGCAAAAGCCTGAAAGATACAGGCCATTGATGCCGCACCCGCGTCACGCGGCCCGACCGAGCGTTCGCCGAGGTTCTTGGCTCTGCCGAAACGGGCGCGCATAGGGCCGGTTGCCTCAGCGCCGGCCGCAGCGGCATCTGCGGCAGCCGCAAACATTGCGGGCACCCCTTGCGCCTGAGCCGCCACTAGCGCGTCGGTTGCAGGCAGCAGGGTGTCCATCAAGGTTTTGTCGCCGATGCGGGCGCGGGTGACGAAGCCGATCTCCTCGACACCGCCTTGGAACATGGCGGCCACGCCGCTGGCGTCCAATTCGGACGCATTCGCGGGTGCCGCTTCGCTCATGCCCTGCAGCCAGGATCCGTACAAGGTGCTGGTCGAACCGCAAGCCGCGTTCTGCAAACCCTCACTCAATGCTTTCAGGTAAGATTTGAAGTCATCGCCTTCGGCTTTGCCCATCGCATTGAAGGCCGTGACGATGGCGGTGCCGTGGTCGCCGTCGCCGCCTGTTGCCGCGTCCAATTCAGAAAAGAGTTTTTCATTGACGCGGATGTCAGTTCCGGCCGCAGCGATCATTTCTTTAAACTTTGCGATTGTCAGCATTGTCAATAATCCGGCTTCAGGCGGTCCAGTACGGTGTGCGGGCTTTGGCTTTAAGCAGTTCGATATGATCCGCGTCTAGTTTGCACAGGATCATCTGGAAACCTGCCATTTCCTGCACGGTGAGGTATTCACCGCAGGCACCGGGAGTCACGTTCACACCCTTATCGGCCAGCATTTGCGCCGCCTTGCGGTAGACGACGAACATCTCCATCAGGGTGGTGGCGCCGACGCCGTTGATGATCAGCATGGCTGTGTCGCCAGCCTTGACGCCGGTGGCCTGTACCAGCGGCTCGATCATACGCGTGGCGGTCTCGTCCGCGGTCAGGATCTTGCTGCGCCCGCCGCCGGCCTCGCCGTGCTGGCCCATGCCGATCTCCATCTCGTCGTCGGGCAGGACCGCGATAGGTCCGCCGTTCTGCGGGTGGGTGCAGCCGGTCATCGCCACGGCCAATGTCGCCATCTGGCGGTTGAAGCGCTCGCCGATGTCGACGATCTCGTCCAACCCCAGCCCCTGCTCGGCGGCAGCGCCGATGACCTTATATAGAGGGATGCAGCCGGCCAAACCGCGTTTATCCTCGGGATCGGTATCGACGCCCGCGCTGATATCCTCGTGCGTCACGATCTCTTGCACGCGGATACCCTCTTTCTGGGCGTCGCGCAACGCTTTGGTGGCGCTCATGCGGTCTCCGGCGTGGTTAAGGGTAACCAGTATGATCCCGGCGTCTCGCTTGAACATGCGCAGCGCCTCCAGCAGCTTCGGTGCGCCAGGGGCTGCGAAGATGTCGCCAACCACGCTAGCGTCGAGCATGCCCTCGCCCACGAAGCCACTCAGTGCCGGTTCGTGTCCAGCACCACCGAGGGTTACGATCGCGACCTTGCTATCATCTTTGGGCACTGCCCGCACGACGATCTTGTCGCTGACAATCTTGACCTTGCCTTTATAGCACATCGCGAAACCTTCCAGCAACTCGGCGGTAAGGTTGGCGGGATCATTGAGAAACTTTTTCATCGGCATGACAGATACCTCTGCTAGTTAAAATTGTTAAAACGATGACTGTTCTGTGAAAGCGGTGCTCAGCCCATCTGCATCAGTTCGACCGGCATGCCCTCGTCGTAGATAAAGGCGATTTTAAGTCCCGGCATCGGTTCGCAGACTGGCCAGAGCACGCTCTTGCCTTTGACGGCCTCTTCGATGTTTTCCACGGCATACGCCACATGCGTCTCGCCCTGGACGGCTGCGGCCATGGGGGAGTCGGGCTCGAAATAGAGGAACTCGACTTTATAGGGACTTGCGCCAGCGTCGGTGACCCAGACCTTCAGCGGCTCGACAAAAATCATGCCGTCCATCTTATCGAAGACCGGTATGCCTGTATGGTGGTATGTCATGGTTTATAACTCCTGAGGGTTTTCGGCTCCATTTGTGTGTGGAGCCGCTTTTAGTGCAATAAGAAGCAACAGAGAAACCGTGTTTAAACGTGATCCTAGGCTCGGCTGCGGGCAACAGTCCTAGTCGATTGTTTAGCAGGTTTACAGCGAAGAACCGGGAACCGTGAAATGCAGCCCGGCATTATCGTGGAAAGATGCGTACTCGCTAACGATAGCGCCTTCGGGGCCGGCCTGCATAAAGTGCCAAGTCTCCGGGCCTGCCAGCTTATAAACCTTGCCGTCAGCCTCCCATTTCTCGACATGCACGCACTTCAGGTGCGGGATCTGGCATTTAGCCAGCATGGCTTTGGCTTCCGGGAACTGGTCCAGGTTGGGCTCGCCCACCTCGCTGAAGCCGTATACCGAGCCGTAACGCACCTGCCAGCTCTCCATTTTGCAGGGTATGATTTTGCCGTCAGCGTCTTTGGTGGGCAGGTGGCGGTGTTCTGGTATGTTTTGCCCCGGCAGCAGGTAAATCTCGTGACCGAAATAGCCTTCCTTCTTCTCGTTGCACCAGAACACTCCGCCCATGCCGAAAGATGTGAACTCGCCTTTGCCGAAATCCACGGCCCAGAAAGGCCCATCCGGGCGCTTCAGCTCGGCATACACAGGGTATCCGAATGTTTCCATCAAATCGAAATATGCCTGCTTGGCCTTTTTCTGGTCGAATTTGCCGTCCTTGTAGAAAACACTGTTATCCATCCAGGCACACCCCTTTTTGTTGTTGCCGCAGCTTCCCGCGGTCTGGCAGCCGGCGGTGAAGCCCGCCACGCCCAAGCCGGTCCCGACGATCATCAGGCCGGTCATGATTTGTGATAAAAAAGATCCCTTTGACATATCCTCTTATCCTTTCACGCTACTGATCATGCTCCTGCAAAAAGAGGAGAAATGACCCACGCAACATTGAGCATTAAATTTACAACAACCTTTCGCGCATGTAAATCCCGAAAAGGCAAGATTTTCAGTTGGGTGTGCGATTTCACTTTGCATCGCACCTGTCACCGAGCGTTTTCAAAGTCGAGAATTGACAAACGGTATGCATGCAATGAAAATGTAAAGCAACTTCAAACGGGAGACCATGATGTTTAACCGCGAGCAAGAATTTTTGAAACGCAACGGGCTTGATGTTGCGGGGATTGACCGAGGCGAACTGCTTAAGCTGTTTGCAGAAGAGATGGACGCCGGTTTGTCGGGGAGAAAATCGTCGCTGATGATGATCCCGTCGTTTATCTCGATCGACCGTCCGGTCAAGACCGGAACGCCGGTGGTGGTACTGGACGCTGGTGGCACGAATCTGCGCGCGGCGGTTGTTACGCTGGATGGGCATGGCAAGGCCGAGATCGGTGAGTTCAAGAAGAGCGAGATGCCCGGTACAAGTGAGGAGATCGGCGCAGAAGACTTCTTCGAGGCTTTCGCCGAGTTCGTGATGCCGTTCGTTGAGCACTCGGGCAACATCGGTTTCTGTTTCTCGTACGCTGCCGAGGTGACACCGGACTGCGACGCACGTCTGATACGTTGGAGCAAGCAGATCAAAGCCCCGGAAGTCGAAGGCCAGTTGATCGGAGCGGGCCTCAAACGAAAACTGGCCGGGCGCGGGTATGAGCGCAACGTAGTGATTCTGAACGACACTGTTGCCACGCTGCTGGCCGGCAAGAGCGTGGGTGACGCACGCGGCTACTCTGCGTACGTGGGTTTCATCTTGGGGACCGGCACCAACACGGCTTATGTAGAACACAACGCGCGCATCACCAAGCGCGGCGACATCTGTCCGGAAGGCTCGATGGCTATCAACGTCGAGTCAGGTTCTTTTGGACGTGTGCGGCAGACGGTTTTTGACAGGATTTTGGATGAAGGCACGCGCGACCCGGGATACTATATGTTCGAGAAGATGATTTCCGGGGCTTATCTCGGCACACTCGGGCATATAGTCATGAAAGCCGCTGCCAAAGAAGGCTTTTTCACGCCTGCGGCCACGGCCTGTCTTGAACAGTGGGAAACGATCTCTAGCAAGCACCTGGATGATTTCTGCGGTAATGCGCCCAAGCCCGGAAATCCGTTTCTGGACGAGGCCTTCAGCGATAACGACCGCGCGACAATCGTCAGGCTTTGCGTGCCGATCTATGAGAGAGCGGCTGTGCTTACGGCTGTGAATCTCGCTTCGGCGATCATCAAGACCGGCGAGGGCAATGATCCGGCAAGACCGGTCTGCGTGAATGTTGACGGCTCGACATATTACCGCACCTTGACGGCTGATTTCCAGAACCGCGTGCGGAGTGAGCTGAAAGAGCTGCTGGCACCGCGCAAGATCGCGTATGAACTTGTACGTATCGACGATTCACCGGTGATCGGCGCGGCGGTGGCCGGGTTGATGTGAGGAGAGTTCAAGCAAACGCTCAACGCTCAACTTCCAACGTTCAAGTTATAGACGCGCCCGTGACCTTGCGCGAAATGAACAAACGATGTGGTAACTGTTAGCAACGAATGAGACGGATTGGAATTAGCTAAATTCGTTTAATTCGGTGAGAAGACTTGAAATTATAGGAAAGTATGCGCTTGTATCGAATGGTTATGACGATTATGGTGTCTGTCTGCGCGGTGTTGGCGCGGTCGGAGACCTTGGATCTGGGAGAGGTTTTCGGAGATGACGGAAAATGGGCAATGGGAGCCGAAGGCTTCATGGGCGAGTTTCAGGTTTACGGCTTCCGTTTTCTGGACGACAAGCAGAGCGCGATGTCGGCTGATAAGGACAGGCTGCGTTTTTTAGGCCAGCCGGTTTTTGAGGCGCGCGCCTATTTTGACGCGTCCGCGTTGCGCCGTCTAGAACTGTCGATATACAACAAGGGCGATGCCGGGGTTAAAGACCGCGAGGCGTTTGAAACGCTGGTGGATCAGACCAAAACAGCCATTGCCGGTCTTTTGCAGGACAACGGCATGACCGGCAGGACCTCCAGCGAGCGGGCCAATTATGTGGTCAAGCGTCATCAGTGGGTGAAACGCACGCCGGGGGTGCAGTTGGAGTGGGCTTATGTCGAGCCGCACCGCTCCGGCGGCAGGAGTGTCGAATACGGCGCGGAGTTCATCAAGGTCGTGATGCTGCCGCTGAAGGGCGGCGGCAGTCCTGTGACGGCCTTGTCCGGCGGCATGGCGGCATCGAGGGCCAAAGGCGGACGGGAGATCAAGGCCAACGTGACGCGTGATCCGAAAGGCGATGTCTGGATCGAAAATGTGCCGATGGTGGACCAGGGGCAGAAGGGTTATTGCGCGGCGGCCTCTTCGGAACGTGTGTTAAGGTATTACGGACTGGAGATTGACCAGCACCAGATCGCGCAACTTGCCGAGACAGCGGCCGAGGGCGGCACAACGCTTGAAGGCATGGCCAAGGCGATAGGCAAGGTCGGACGGCAATTCCAGCTCGACAAGCGTGACCTGATTTCGATCGACTCAGGCGGCGATTTCGAGCGCAGTGAACATGCGAAGCAGATCGATCAGTATAATTCTGTGGCTAAGAAGAAAAAGGCGACGGTGATCGATTGGAAAGATTATACCAGCAATTATGTCGTGGACATGCAGGCGCTCTGGTGTGCGATGGATCCCGAAATCCTGTTGGCGGCCAGGAGTGGTCAGCGCCAGGGCATGAATCAGTTTGTCAGGCACATTAAAAGTTATGCCGATCAGGGGGTGCCGCTGTTATGGTCGTGTCTGGTAGGCATGTATCCGGAAGAGCCGGAGTTGGGTCAGCCCGGGGTCTTCGGCCATGTTCGGCTGATCATCGGCTACAACGAGAAGAGTCAGGAGTTGCTTTACAGCGACTCCTGGGGACCGCGCCACGCCTTGAAGCGTCTGCCGCTCGGCCAGGCGTGGGCCATGACCAAAGGCTTGATCGTGCTCAAGCCGCGTGACGTGAGGTGATGCTGCATTTACGCAGAGCCATGGCGGCCTGCGATGCCGCGATGTGTAACTTCGGTCTAAAGGCGCACTTTTTACAAACAAAAACCCCTTGGGGTCAAGGGGTTGTAAAAATTGGAGCGGGCGATGGGAATCGAACCCACGTAAGAAGCTTGGGAAGCTCCTATTCTGCCATTGAATTACGCCCGCAAAAGTGATACACACAATACCAAAAGACGGCGGAGCGTCAAAGGTGATTTTTTCTTTTTGAGCGGATTGTTTCATGGGGTTGACTCTCTAGGGGTGTTTTAAAGAAGGAGGACTGTTGTGCTTGACGCGCGGATGATGACGTTGATTGTCTGCATCGCGCTTGGGATAGCTCACGCGCAGTCGCTGGACATCGGACAGGGACGCGGGGGCGTTTCCGGACGCAATGCCGTTGTGTTGTCGCCGCAGCCGCCTGCTATGGCAGGTGAACTGCGCATGGCGGTGCTGCCAGTCTTTACGCGGCCTCCAGCCTTTTATCTTAATTTCGGGACGAGCGGCAGACACGGACCTTTTGAGCTGGCTGACAATGCTTTGGTCGGAAATGAGCATTCGCCCTATCGCTTGCGTTTGTCTGAAGGCGGACAACAATTCGAACTGTTGCCGGAACACGATGCCGGGGCCGCGTACGGGCCGTTCGCAACCACCAACGGGGCAGTAGTTAAGATTGGCCAGACTGTCATGACGATGGTCAGGATCCCCGCACGGCTGGAGGTGTCTTTGCGTCATGCCGCTAAAATCAACCAGATGCCGATGGTCGGCATAGCGCCTTACGATCAAAAGTTGGCAACCGAGTTACAAGCTCTGCGCACTAAATTCGCGGCGCTGTCGGCCAGAGTCGATGCCGAGACTGCGGACATAGCGTTGCAGGGTGTGCCGCGCATACGTTCCCGGGCTGTGGGCGGCAACTTCAGCCCGGTTGTGCAGGTGTCGAAGCGTGACAAGCAGAACGCGGGCAAGGGGGCCGAGCTCAGCGCCGTCAATTTCATGGAAACCTTGTTCCGCCAGCATTTCCGAATTCGCTCTCAAGCTATCACTGAAGGCCACGTATACCATTTCGGCATGCCGCCGGGAGACTATGTTCTCTGCGCCATGCAGAAAGTCAAAGATGCGCAGGCACCGGGCATGGCCGGGTCAGCGACGGCGGTCTGGTGGACGACGTTCACTTTTGACGGCGAGCGTCCTATGGCAATGACGCTTGCTGAAGAGAATGCCGTGACGTGGCGCGAGGTATTTGTTTTGTCGCGGTAACCATGCAACTCCTCATTTCTAACTCCTCATTCGGGGGCGGATTCAACTTTATTGAATCGCACCCGTTGGCGCCGGTTTTATTTGGACGATGGGGTTGCAATCGGGTATTCTATGCGACCGTTGTGCTTGGTTTGGCGGTTTTAATGAATTAAGTTTATGCGGAGGGTTAAATGGGCGGTTTTTTTGGCGCGGTTTCCGCGCAAGATTGTGTGGCGGACCTTTTTTTCGGCACAGATTACCATTCGCATCTTGGGACAATGCGGGGCGGCATGGCAGTGCTTGGTGAGAAAGGTTTCCAGCGCGCGATACACGACATCTCCAACGCGCAGTTCAGATCCAAGTTTGAAGACGACTTCAAGAACTTCGAGGGCAGAAGCGGCGTGGGCGTGATCAGCGACAACGAAGACCAGCCGCTGATAATCTCTTCGCATCTGGGGCTATACGCGATTACCACGGTGGGAGTGGTAACAAATCTGAGCAGTCTCGTGAAGGAATTATACAAAAGCCATTCGGTGCAGTTTTCGGAGATGAGCCGCGGCGGAGTGAATCCGACTGAGCTGGTCGCAACCCTGATCAACTCGCAGGAGACTTTGGAAGCGGGGGTGCGTTATGCTCAGTCTAAGATCGAAGGCTCTTGCTCCATGCTGATTCTGACGGACGAGGGCGAACTTTATGCGGTCAGAGACCGTTACGGCCGCACACCCGTGGTTTTGGGCATGAAGAAAGACGCGCTGGCGGCTGCTATGGAAACTTGCAGCTTTTCCAATCTGGGGTATGCGCCGGTTCACGAACTAGGACCAGGCGAGATGACGCGCTGCACATGCGAGGGTTTCGAGACGGTTCTGCCGGCTGGTGAACAGATGGCGGTTTGTTCGTTTCTGTGGGTTTATTTCGGGTATCCCTCATCCTCGTACGAGGGCCGTAACGTAGAGATGGCACGCTACCGTTGCGGCGGTGCACTGGCGCGGCGCAATCCGGTAGACGCCGATTCGGTTGGCGGCGTACCTGACTCCGGGGTGGCGCACGCGCTGGGATACGCTGTGGAAGCAGGCATACGCTACGCGCGCCCTTTCGTCAAATACACGCCCACTTGGCCGCGCAGTTTCATGCCACCCAATCCCAAAGAGCGCGCCCTGATCGCGCAGATGAAACTGATTCCGATACCGGGACTGATCAAAGGCAAAAAGCTGATATTCTGCGACGACTCGATCGTGCGCGGCACACAGCTTCAGGACCAGGTCACACGGCTTTATGACGATGGTGCCAAGGAGATCCATATGCGCATCGCATGTCCGCCGCTGCTTTACCAGTGCCGCTTCCTCAACTTCTCCCGGTCAAAAAACGTGATGGACCTAGCCACGCGCCGCATCATCCGCGAGATTGAAGGTGACAATGCCGATATAGCGGCCTATCTTGACCCCGACGGTACGCCGTTCAAGGACATGGTGGGGCGCATAACCCAGCGCTTGGGACTTTCCTCGCTGGCTTATCAAAGGCTGGATGATCTAGTCGAAGCCATCGGGCTGCCGCGCGAGAATCTGTGTACTTACTGCTGGTCAGGCGAGGATGTGTCAAAGCCAGGCGGATGCACACACGGCTGTGGTCTATGTGACCACCCATGCGCGGCTGGCAAGGCATCTTTGCCTGTGGTCGGTCAGTAGCCGATATCGAAATCAACGAACTCGGACTGTATCTTGCAGCGTCGCTTGATCAGTCCGGATAAAGCTCGCGGACCGAATTTCTCGGTGGCGTAGTGGCCGGCGAATACCACGTTAATCGCGAGATGCTCTGCCAGATTATAGCCTTGCAGACTGGGTTCGCCTGTCAGATAAACGTCTGTGCCCAGCGCGGATGCCTGGTCGATCATATCAGCCGCGCCGCCTGAAACCACACCAATGGTCTTGATCGTCGGTTTGCCGAAATCCAGAAGTTTTATCTCAGAGTTGATGCGTTTGCGGACTAACCCGCAGAAGGACGATAGTGTCATCGGCTTGCCGAAGGAGGCTTTGAAGCCGATTTTCTGGCCGTGGTATTCGAAGGCAGATTCAAGTTTTGAGAGCCCTAGCAACTTGCAGATCTGGGCGTTGTTGCCGTAAACCGGTTGTGCGTCCAGCGGCAGATGCGCGGCGTAGACTGCGATGTTGTTCTTTATCGCGAAAGACACCAAGCGGTGGTTTAGTCCGGTGATGCGTTTGAGCGAGTCGCCCCAGCTCAGACCGTGGTGGCACACCACGCAGTCCGCGCCGCGTTGCGCGGCCTCTTCCAGCAGGCGCATGCTCGCGTCCACACCTGCCAGGACACGTGTGACAGTGCCGTTGTTGGCGATCTGCAAGCCGTTATTGGAAACGTCCTTAAAAGAATCGATCGACAACTCTTTGTCCAGCATCCCTGCGAGTGTTTCAAGTGCTACGTTCATGCGTAAAGATTTGCACGGTTTGCCAGACATGTCAATTCGCCACTTTGCGCGCGGGTCAAAAAAATGAATCGTGCCCTTGACACGTAACTGTGTTTTTGCGATATTCACAAAAGTTTTTTGCGCGGTAGGGTACCGAAGTGGCCAAACGGGGCAGACTGTAAATCTGCTGGCGAACGCCTTCCTTGGTTCGAATCCAAGCCCTACCACCATCTTTTAAACCCCAATCTTATTGGGGTTTTTGCATTTTATGGACAAACAGCCTGTTTTCGGCGTGTTCGTGTATTCGCTTAAAAATCCCTATTAAAACCTCTTTTTTGTATACAGTTTGTTTACACCCACTCTGGGTCAGTTTTCGCTGGAAACAGAAGAATATGTACTCTGAGTCATTTCTGGATGTTGCGATATGCGGAACATGCGAATAGCAGGGGAATAATTTTTATCGTGCTAGGGTGGGCTATAGCGTGTTCTGGCGGCGCTGGAGGATCTGGGTCGGCAGGGGATCGGCGAGTAGCGAGTGGCGATTTGCGATTGATGATTGATGGGTGATGGGACGTGGGGGATGGAAGGCTGCAGCGGGGTCAGTGGCCCGCCTCCGGTTCTAAGGCGGCTGAACCGTGGCTGCGGGTGGCGTGTGATAGGGCGCGTGAACGCA
>JAQVQN010000053.1 GCA_028701555.1 Kiritimatiellia bacterium
CGTTTAAGGTTTAAGCGTTTAAGCGTTTAAGGTCTGACGGGCCACTCACGATGACCGCGTCACGGCAACGGCAGAGCGATGCCGCTCATCACCATCCGGTACCTGTCCACAAAAGCATTTCCCAGCAAACCGAAATCCTCGCCCTCGACCGCGCCCCCCGGCGAGAAGGTCGATTTACCGCCGACATTCACCAGCCCCACCGAAACACCCACAAGCGGCAGGATAATGATCATGGTCAACAACACATACTCCAGCAAGACGTCTCCGCGACTGCCGCAGACCGCAAGTTTTCCAAAAATCGGCATCTCGTTTTTCTGTGTAGCTATTGATAGATGCTTCATATTTGCTTCTGACGACATGAATTAAGCCATTGAAGATATGCTTAATTTATATATGCCTACTTTAAAAAGCAACACCAAAAAATGGCGGCACGGGCTTTTTTATGCCTGTTCTCGCACTCGCTAGTCCAAAGAGCGTTTCAGGTAGGGCATGTATTGTCTGGTGTAAACCACAATCGACCATAAATTTATAACGATCAGAACTGCCTCTAGCGCGTAGATTAAAGCACGCGGCAAGAAGAACGGATGCAGCGCGATATAGACGTATATCACGCAGGCCACCGGAAAACTCGCGGCCGTGCGGAACTTGCCTAGCCAGTTAGCGCCGCAGTCGGCGTTGAACAATGCGCCTACCGAGCGCAAGAAGGTAACCCACTGGTCGCGCAGGATATAAAGTACCGTGAAGACCAGCATCACCAGCGCGTGCGCAGCCTCGTCCGGTTGCCGACCCAGCAGCCACAACAGCGTGGGGAAGACCACCAGATAAAAAACTTTGTCCATCAGAGGGTCGGCCATGGCTCCGAATTTGCTAACCACGTTCCACTTGCGCGCCAGCATTCCGTCATACAGATCGGTCAGCGCGGCAACCGCCAGTGAGGTCGTGGCCGCTACAGCCCACCACCAAGCCGGACAATATACATGTGTGGCCGCCAGCACCATGAACAGCACCACAAAAGGCACCCGACCGAAAGTCACTGCGTTTACAATCAACCGTTTCGCTCTAGCATCCATGCCGATTATGAAAGCAAAAAAAACGGTCTTTGGAAAGAGTAATTAGCGATTCTATAAAGTTGCGTCGCACCTAACTGTCCGCTCTCTCTAGTTCCTACTTGACGCGCTGCGGCTAATGCGGGCATGCTGTTACGCATGTTGAAAGACGGTCATATCCGGTTGCTTTCGGCGCATGTGGCCAACAAGATCGCGGCGGGCGAAGTGGTCGAGCGTCCGGCCTCGGTGGTTAAAGAGCTGGCCGAGAACGCGATTGACGCTGGTGCCGGGCGCATCGACATCACAGTCACCGCCGGCGGGCGCAAGCTGATCGCGGTCACCGACAACGGCGGCGGCATGGGGCGCGACGACGCCATGCTGAGCATCGAGCGTCAGGCCACCAGCAAACTGCGCGACGTGGATGACATCGAGCGGATCGCCACGCTGGGTTTCCGCGGCGAGGCCCTGCCGTCGATCGCCTCGGTCTCGCGTTTCATGCTCAAGACCCGCAGGCCAGCCGATGAATCCGGTACGGAGCTCACAGTGCTTGGCGGCAGTCTGCAGGATGTGCGTGAAACAGGTGTGCCGCCCGGCACCACGGTCGAGGTGCGCGACCTGTTCTTCAACGTGCCTGCGCGACGCAAGTTTCTGCGCGCCTACCAGACCGAGCAGGCGCACATCCGGGCGGTTTTCACGCTGCAGGCGCTGGCGCATCCCGAGATCGGAATGAGCCTGACCGCAGACGGGCGCGAGCTGTATCGCCTGCCTTCAGGCGCCTCGCTGGAAGAACGTGTGCGCGACCTGTTCGGCGAAGACTTCCGCGCTGACCTGCGTCCAGTCGACCGGTGCTGCGGCGAGATCCATGTGTCAGGTTTCGCCGGTATGCCGAACGTGACGCGCAACGAACGCGGCGAGCAATATGTCTTTATCAACCGGCGCCCGGCCACGGCCCCGGTGATCGCCTACGCGCTGCGCGAGGCTTATCCGCCGCTGGACAAAGACCGCCGCCCGGTGGTGCTGCTCTTCATCGATTTGCCGCCTGACCAGGTCGACGTGAATGTCCATCCGGCTAAACGCGAGGTGCGTTTCCGTAAAGTTGCCGATGTTCGTGAAGCCATCATCGCCGCCATCGGCACGGCCATCGGCTACCGCCGTCCCGCGGCTGCTGCATCAGGCATATCCGCTGCTGCATTATCCGCGCCTTCTGCGCTGTCAGGCACGCACGGCGCAGCCCCGGTGTCCTTGCGGAGCCTCGTGCCGGAAGCCGCTGCACGCGCTGCGCCCGGCCGTGATGCGGACGTATCGCCAACACCCTTCCCCTACCCCGGCGCAACGGAGTTGTCCAACACAATGCCAGACGCGGCGGTCACGTTACCTCCGCCGCAGGCGGCATCGGTACCGACCGGCGCAGGCCTGCCGCTTATGAGTGTGCCGGACTCTGGTGCGCCATGGCGCTGGTTCCGTCTGCTGGGTCAGACGGGCGGGCGTTATCTGCTTTTGGAGACCGACGAAGGTTATGTCACGCTCGACCCGCGCGCAGCGCACGAGCGGGTTTTGTACGAGCGGCTGATTGAAAGAGATGCCAAAAGCGGGGTAACCTCACAGCGCCTGCTACTGCCGGAAACCGTGCAACTTGCGCCTGCGGACGCGGCGCGTTTGCGCAAACATCTAAAGACCGTGCAGGATATGGGCTTTGCCGTCGAAGAGTTCGGCAGCGACCATTTTATTGTCGAGGCTCTGCCGGAACTGCTGGGCCAGGTTTCATGCCGCGAACTGTTGGAGAACATCGCGCATGATCTGGAGAGCGCGGGCACACGCCGCGGTTCGGAGAAATGGCGCGCGGAGATCGTGGCCAAGGCCGCCAGCCGCGCCGCTGCTGGCGCTGCGGACAAACTCACGCCGGAACAGGCTGAACATCTGGTCAGCAAGCTGGCGCTCACGCGCATGCCCTACACCTGCCCACGCGGCAGACCCACCATGATCTTTACCTCATACCGCGAACTCGAGCGCAAGTTCGGGCGGTGAAAGGTATAATTCGCCCATCCCTACATCCACGAAGAGTCTGCGCGAATGCTGCGTCGCTTGAGATGGAGCGAGGCGCCTTTGACAATGACCTTCTCGTCTTCACGCCGCAAATCCAGCGGCTCGCCGGTCCAAACCGTCCAGCCCCGCGCGGCGGCCCGCGCGTAGAGGTGCTCCATAGTGTCTATAAAACGCTCGTGGCCACGCCAAAACGGCAGCGGCCCCAGACGGCAGATCAAAGGTGCGCGGGCCGTACTGTGCGTAGCGGGTCCGTAATCCGGTTCAGCTTCGGGCGGCGCACCGTAAAAAGGGACGGGGTCAGTAGCCGAAGCTGACATATCGCACGGTCTCGGAGGTTCCGGGGGCTCTCCGACAAGATCAGCGCGAGTTATGCCCCGCAGCGCCAGCAGTAGCAGCGGCGAACGCGTGATCTCGTCGCCGAGCAGACAGTAAACCGCAGCTAGATGCTTGCAGGGATTGGCGTAATCCGGACAGCTGCAGCGGCTAACGAGGTCCTCCTTGCGTCGCGGGAAGAGCGGACAGCCGGCCGCCCGGAACAGTTCCTCGGTCTCCTGCGGTAAATCCGAGACCAGCAGGCGCGCAGTCAGCATCGGGCGCTGCCGCAGTGCCTCGACCAACGACTCGCGCGCCGCGCCGCTGACGGTCTTGAAGCTGATCTCGCTGCGGTAAGGTTCGGGCGCGGCCCCCTGAACCAGAGCCGTTACCCGGCCGGGCACGATCTCAAGCTCAGACACCTGTCCGGAAACCGCGTAACTGCGACCACGGCCGAGTCGTGCGCCAAGACGAAAACCTTCGAACACCTCAGTCCAGCGACGGCTCCACCAGGCGCGGTTTGGCCCGAGCGCCGCGCCTTGCGCACGGATGCCTCCCTTGACGCCCAGAGGCGTTCGTGCCGTGTATTGTTTTTTGCTCATTTTTTCGACAGGTTCGACATGTGTCGTGTTTTTTACTCGCGTCATTGCCGCCGACTCTGCGGTCGCCATAATAAAGGGCCCAAGCCCCAAGACTCAGGGCCCAGCCATAAGAAAAAACCCTATAAGAAGCCCTCCTCATCGGCGGCCAGCGCGAGCACCTCCTCCAAATCCTTGTCTGAAAGTTCTGTCAGAAAAGCCTCGCCGCTGTTGACGATCTCGCCGGCCAAGGCAGTCTTGCTTTCGATCATGGCATCGATGCGATCTTCCAATGTGCCGCCGCAGATGAATTTGTGGACCATCACGTTACGGGTTTGTCCGATACGGAAAGCGCGATCCGTGGCCTGGTTCTCAACCGCCGGATTCCACCACCGGTCATAGTGGAAAACACGGCTGGCGCGCGTCAAGTTCAGACCAATGCCGCCTGCCTTTAGCGAGAGTATAAAAGCCTTCGGCTCAGTCGATTCCTGAAAGTCTCTGACCATGCTGTCGCGCTCTTTTAGGGACAAGGCGCCATGCAAGAAAGGCATCTCCATGGCAAAGGCCTGGCACAGGCGGCGGCGCAGCAGGTGCCCCATCTCGGCGTATTGAGTGAAGATCAGGGCACTCTCGCCTGCCGTGAACGTCTCTTCCAGCATTTCCTCCAGACGCAGCAGCTTGCCAGAGCGGTTGGCGAGCGGCAGCCCGTCATTTAGATAGTTGGAGGGATGATTGCAGATCTGTTTCAGACGCGTTAGCACGGCCAGAATATGGCCGCGCCTTGCGAGACCGGTATAGTCCGCCAGATCGTTATGAAAGTTGTCCAGCGTTTCCTGGTAAAGACGCGCCTGTTCGCGGGTCAGCGGACAGTAGACCCGGTTCTCGCTCTTCTCGGGTAAATCGGCGATGACCTGGCGATCGGTTTTGAGCCGGCGCAGGATGAATGGCGCGGTGGCGCGGCGCAAGCGTGAGCGCGCCGATGGGTCGGCCCCGGACTGGATTGGACGGAAAAACCGCTCGCGGAAGTCGGCGCGGCGTCCCAGCATGCCGGGATTAAGGAAATCCATGACCGACCACAGCTCGCCAACGTGATTTTCCATGGGCGTACCGGTGAGTGCGACACGATAGCCCGCCTGCAAGGCGCGCGCGGCCTGAGCCTGACGGGTTTCAGGGTTCTTGATGTTCTGCGCTTCGTCAAGAATGACGCCTCCCCACGCGACACGGCGAAAGTCTGCATAATCGCGGTAGAGCAGGGTGTAGCTGGTGACCACCAGGTCAGCCTCCTTCACTGCGCAAACA
Organism: Kiritimatiellia bacterium; assembly: GCA_028701555.1. Classification (GTDB taxonomy): domain Bacteria; phylum Verrucomicrobiota; class Kiritimatiellia; order RFP12; family UBA1067; genus JAQVQN01. The sequence goes on from JAQVQN010000053.1 coordinate 5,279, forward strand.
AAAGCCGCGCCGCGCAGTCTATCTGCGCCGTGGTGCAGCCGGCAGCGCAGACTCGGCGCGAAACGTTGCGCTTCACGCAGCCAGTTGCCCAGCACCGACATCGGGGCAACCAACAGAGCCGGACGCGCTTGTCCCGTTGCCTTCTCGTGCAGCAGCAAAGCCAGCGCCTGAATGGTCTTGCCCAGACCCATGTCATCGGCCAAGCAGGCGCCCAGCCCCAGTTGCCTCAGAAAGACCAGCCAACTGAACCCGCGCAACTGGTAAGGGCGTAATTCGCCGCAGAAAGCGCAAGGCGGCGGCAACAGCTCAAAAGGCTGACTGCCGTCTAACCGTTCGAGCACAGGTGTCAGCCAGCCTGCGCCTTGGAAGCCGCTGATTTCCAAACCGTGCCCGCCGCTGTCCAAGCCCAGCGCCATGCGCAACACTTCAAGGCCAGTGGCGCTTTCGGACTGGCGGCGCTTCAGAATCCGCAAAGCCTCCTGCAGCCGCCGGGCGTCAACCACCAACCAGCGCCCGCGGAAAAACACCAGCGGCGACTCCGAAGCCAGCAAGTCTTCCAGCTCTGGGATTGAAACCGGCTCCCCGTTGAAAAGCACACGCCAGCTAAGTTCAATCTTGTCTGCCAGTCCGCCTGGCTCAGTGTCCGGCAACTGCGAAGGCTGAATATCGGCTTCGAGGGTGACCGCACCGGGCGGCGCGATGCCCCACCATGCAGGTCGGTTCACGTTATAGCCGGCTGCCTCAAGCAGGTCGGAATACAGCGCCAGAAAGGCGTGAGCCTCGGCAGCCGAGAGCAGACAACCGAAAAAACCGTCCTGCTGCACGGCGCGGTTGAGTGCCGGAAAAAGTTTAGCGGCCTGCCCTAGCGTGATCAGCAGGTTTTCCCAAACCGCCTGCGCAGCGGGCGGGGCATCCGCGCGTGAGCAAGGGAAGGGCGCGGCGGAGCGTTTTGACCCACGAACGGGTTTTTGGGGGCGGTTCCCGCCAGTCGCGGGTCGCGGGTCGCCAGTCAGCAAGATGCGCAGCGTCCAGAAGTTGGGCGGTAGGGACGGCTCCACGAGTTGAAACAGCAAAGCGGTCTGTGCGCTTGCGCCATCCTCGACCGGACAACGCCAGCGGCAGAGTTTGTCTTGCAATTCCGCCAACTCGTCCGCCTCATCCCAGCGGATGACACGGTTGTCGCCACGCAAGGCGGCGAACCAGGCGTCATGCGCACTGTAGAAACGGCCGCGTTCGGCATGCGCGCGCGACAGGGTGGTGACCAGACTGAAGCGCACGAGGCGGTCGGTCAGCTCAGCCAGCATCTTGCTGGCTAACAAACCGCTTGTACTGTCCGAGACCACAGGCGGCACAAGCCCTGCTAGTACGCGGAAACGCCGCTGTTCCTCGCCGTCGAGCACAGGCTCCCAAACCGCCAGATGACGACCCGCGCCGTCATCGCGCAGTCCGGGCAGGAACTTGCCACGCGCGACCAGTGCGCCGGTGTAGCGGTAGAGTGCGGCGCAAGCCAGCAGATCTTCGCCAGCGAAAACGTCGTCGGCCAGCCGCCGTTCCTGACAAGCACCCAGCAGGGTCAATGCCTGCCGCCAAGACAGGCGCACAGCGGTGGCCAGCCAATACCGGAACAGGGGCGGGCCTTGCTCAGTGGCGTGACCGCACGACAACCCATGCAGGCGGTCGGCAAGAAAATCGCGGGAGGGTGCCGGCACCGCACCCCAAGGCGCATTTACTGTCGGCAGCAGGAGCCTTATTTGCGTGCATATGAGCTTGTGCTCATCATCCCACAACAGCCCGCGCAGGGCTAACACGAGTTGCTCGGCGCCAGCGTCATAAGGTGTAGACGTTTCGCCGCTGTCGCCGCATGACGACAAATCCGCAGGCGAGGCTTCGCGCTCGCCCCACAAGAGAAAATCACCGTCGCGCCAGAGTATGTGCAGAATAATCATGGCCAACCGAACATTATACGCGCCTGCGGAACTAAAAGAAAGCGCGGTCGTGAGTTATTCCACACTTCGGTCAGTTAAGCGATTTGGCACAGACAAGCCAGCCGCCCGGGGCTTCGGGCTCACCTGTCCCTCTGTTGAGCTGAAATCTGATGTAACTTTGCCGCTTTTTGACAAAATGAAAGGCCAGAGATTATCATAAACCTCTGGCCTGCAATAGGTTCTTCCGAATGGCACCCCCTAGGGGAGTCGAACCCCTCTTTCCAGGATGAGAACCTGATGTCCTAGCCGATAGACGAAGGGGGCAGTGCCGAAGAAAATATGGTGCACCCGGAGGGACTTGAACCCCCACGTCTCGCGACATAAGAACCTGAATCTTACGTGTCTGCCAATTCCACCACGGGTGCAAAAAATCGGACATCAGTATGCCAGATGTGACCTGCTCACGTCAACCCTCCAAGAAAAAAATTTTACCCGCCTGTTCTTGACTTGTTCTAGGCATAAACCTTATAGTTGTTGCCTCTTTTTAAGCCAACGTAGCTCAGCTGGTAGAGCAGATCATTCGTAATGATCAGGTCGTCCGTTCGATCCGGATCGTTGGCTCCATACTAGCGCTGGCGCAGTTAGCTTTAGCCTGCTCGTTTTTGATGCGGCAACCCGGGGATGCCGCATGTCTCTTGATCTGGTCGGGCAGAACGCTGTCCAAGAGTCCCGCAAACCATAGTGCCGCTGTGATTAGAACCAGCAGCGCAATTACGATAACCCTGTTACGCACGCGGTTGTCGTCTGCGTACGGGTCATTCATCTGTCTCTCCGAGTCGGCTGGCAACGTCGCCTCGGTGGTGAAGATCCTGCCCAACTTGAGCGAGAGGCGCAAACGCCGATTCACGGCCCATCCGCACGCATTAAGTATAGGAGCCACATCACGTGCCCGCAGCTTGAACCAGGTCAGGAGCATTGACGGCCCGGATACCAGCAGAAGGATAGCGACCAATCCCAGTGCGATTTTCCAAACTGGCAGCCCTGCAATGGCACCGACAACTCCTGCGATGGCCGTGCTGATTAAGCCCACCGCAATGCCGAGTGCTGCGGCGGTAGACGCAAGGGCAGCGCCCTCCATCTTTTTTGGTGCGTCGCCAGCCGCAGCGCCAGGCGCCTCGATTTTTTTGGCGGCTCCGGCCAGTGCTGCATCCTGTTTGGCTGACAGCATTTTGTTAACCTGCCCGCTGATCATGGCGGCGATCTTACGCCACGGATCCCAGAAAGCCTCTTTCAAACTGATGGCGTTATCAACCGTCTTCACGATGACCGCATCCCAGTCCTTGCCTTCCATGTCGTAGAAGATGCCATTACGACCGACCCAAAGTGTGCTGGCGAAGCCAGCCGTGAAGGCCGCGCAGACCGTGCGCTTTTCTTGTGAGCCGGGACGGCTCAGGTCACAATAAACAAGGCAGCATTTGCTGGCTCCGGCTTGGGCAGAATGCGCGGCGATGTTTTCCACATGAAAGCAGAGGCTACTGGCACGCGCGTCCATGTAAAGTGTGCCGACACGGAAAATCGCACAATCTTTGGGATCATACAGACGCGACATGTTCACGTAGTTGTTGAGCAGCTTGACGAGGTTCGCGTTAAGCCGCAGCAGTTTATCGACCTCTGCGATCTGCGCGTTCTCGGCCTCGAGCGCCGCGTCTTTGGCTATGAGCGCACTGATGGCGTTCTTGGCGTTGCCCGCGACAAGTGCTCCAAGGCGTTCTTCGCCGAGCGCGGCCACTTCTGTACCCGCCTTGGCCGCTATCCATGTCTCAAACGGCGCGAGCTTGCCCTTGAGCTCTTGCCACTGGCCGTACGAAAGCGCCGTGCAGTCCGCGCCCAACAGTGGCGCGACCGTCGTGCTTTGAAAGCAAGCCAGAGCTTCAGCCCAATACGGGTTGGAGCCCTCCAGCAGAGGCAGGTCTCGTCCAGCCGAGATCTGCGATAGCGGCAAGGCCGCAAGTTCAGGCAAATCGTCACTCAAATCCTGTGGCGCGAAAGCGGCGAAGTCGGCATCTGTGCGACTGAGCGGCGCAACAGCGCGGGAATCAAAGGCCGACAGGCGACAGCGGGTAAAGTAATCGTCGATCTTGACGCGGACTTTTGCCAGTGCAGCCGCTGCAGCAGCGGTCTGGTCGCCTAGCGGAAGCACGGCGCTGTCAACGCGCTTGCTCCAGTCTAGATAGGCGGCGGCGGCAGCGAAGAAAGCCTCGGTCTTAGCCTGGTTCACTCCTGGTTTGCCGCTACGGTCGGTTTCCGCGCCGAATGCGTCGATTATCTCGGCAAGCACCTTTTGAGTGGCCTCGTCCTCAGCGGCGTCGACGGGCACTATGCCATCGCCGTTGAAACGGGTTCCGGCAAAAATCTTGGCTGTGTCGCTGACATCTGCCAGACTGATGGCATCGGCTGAATCTTTCCCAAGATTGGCAAGAATGCGCTTGGCGCTTGCCAGCAGGAGCTTGCCTTCAACAGTAGTAGAACTGATGGCATCGAGGCGCAGAGTTTCGACACCTTCCATCAGTGTGTCCAGCGATACCAAACGTGCCGACAGCCACTTGACCGCCGCGAGCAATTCAGGCACCCGGATACGCCCGTCCTTGTCTGTGTCCAGCAGTTCCAACGTCTTGGCATCCAGACGCACTCCTCTGGTGGGGCAACTCAACGCAGTCCAGAGTTTTTGGTCAAGTTCCACAAGGTTTGCTATGTCCGCTCCATTTCGGAAAACCACCTGATCCAATCCTCCCGTACGGCAAAATCTCCACTTGTGCATACTTGCTCCTTCGTTTTTGGGCCCGTTTACATACGACCGATCACTGTGATATGCGTTAGTTACTAACTTCTCTATTAGTTTCTAATTATGGTGCCTGTGATTGCTATTATCAACCATAAAAATCAGCACCCAATCGCTTGTTGGTGCGATTTCAACTCGTTGCATGCGCATCTATTTGCCGGGAAGAACAGCTTGGAATCCTTGCCAGTGATGTGCCAAAGATGCTATGTTTTAAACCTTTTGGTGTCGTGCCCGCCACGATTGCTCGGCTTGAGGTACATGCTCTGTCTGAGGCGTTTTATCACGAGTGCTTTTTTATGAATAAAATACTTAATATCACGCAACTGGCTCCCGAAGTCTTCC
>JAQVQN010000442.1 GCA_028701555.1 Kiritimatiellia bacterium
CTTTGAACGCTTTTTTTCCCGGTATCAGAAGGGCAAGGAGAGATGATGAATCGTAAAAGTATACGTGTTGTGGCGGTCGCCAACCTGGCGCTGGGGTGTCTTCTGCTGCAAGGCTGCGGAATGTTCGGCAAGAAAACCGAGGGTGATGTCACCACAATTCCCGAGCAGGATCCGGTAGAGGTTATGCCGGTAGAACAGATTGAGCCGGTGACTCCGGTTGAGGTTGTGCCGGAGCCTGCGCCGCTGCCCGCGGTTCAGAGAACGACTCCGTACACGATTCAGAAGGGCGACACCATCTCAGCGATAGCGTTCAAATACAAACTGCGTTGGCAGGATGTGCTGGCGGTCAACCCCAGCATCTCGCCGACGCGCTTGCGGATCGGTCAGGTAATACAACTGCCGGGAGCCATTGACGTTTCCCAGCCGAGATCAGTTCCTGCGACCACGCCTAAGGTGACCGCGCCTAAAGTGTCCGCTCCTGCCGCGGCGGCGGCGGCAGCCGATGCTGTCGCATATGTTGTGAAGCCGGGCGACTCGCTCTCCGTAATCGCGTACAGGCACGGGATCAAGACATCGGCGCTGCGCGCCGCCAACGGGATCAAGGGCGACAAAATTATTGTAGGGCAGAAGCTGAAAGTGCCCGGCGCGCGCAAGACGGTCGCCAACGCGCCAGCCGCCAAAAAGGCCAGCGCTACCAAGACCGACGCGCCCAAAGCGGCCGAGGCAACCAAGGCCGGCGTGAAGCCGCCCGCGCCCGCGGCGGCTGTCGCGTCGCCGCCCGCGCCGCCGAAGGCCGCGGTGGAGTCCGAGCCTGTGAAGGTGGAAACCGCGCCGCCTCCGGCGCCTGACGCGGCGGAAGTGAACGTGCAGACCTACACGGTCAAAGAGGGTGAAGACCTCTATGCCGTAGCCATCCGCTGGGGTGTCAGCCCGACTGACCTCAAGACATTGAACAACTTGAGCTCCACTGAACTTAAGGCGGGTGCGGTCTTGAAGATTCCCGGCGGGGCCCAGTAGCAGACGCGGCGGTAAAAGTCATGCGGAAAACTCTGACGGCACTGGCGACCACAGTGGTGTTTCTGCTGGGAGTGGGAGTCATTGTCTTGGCTTCGGCCAGTGCTGTCCGCGCCCAGGGCCTTTATGGCGACCCGCACTTCTTTGTCAAGCGACAGTTGATTTGGCTGGGTCTTGCGATTGGCTTGGTGTTCGCGGTCAGCCGTTTCGATTATCACTGGTGGCGCGAGACACCGGAGTTCACGATCGGTTTCTACGTGCTGATGCTGATTGCCTTGGCTCTGGTTTTCGTGCCGGGGATCGGTGTAAAAGTTAACGGCAGTTACCGCTGGCTGAAGTTTGGGCCCGTACGTGTCCAGCCCAGCGAGTTCGCCAAATTACTTACGGTCATAGCCATGGGTGTCTGGTTCGACCGTATCGGTTGGCGCGCGAAGCAGTTCTGGAAAGGTGCGGTGTGGCCCGGACTGGGGCTGGCCGCGGTGGCCGGTCTGATAATCATCGAGTCTGATTTCGGCGCCACGCTCGTGGTGATGTTCGCAGGCGGAGCGCTGATGTTCGTGGCGGGGACGCGCTTGTGGTATCTGCTGACCTTTGGCGTTGCCGCGCTGGTTCCGGCGGCGGCCATGATCGCGGCCAATCCTAACCGGATGGAGCGCCTGCTGGCTTGGTGGGCGAAGCGCAGCGGAGGCGCCACCACGTCACCGGCGGCTTATCATGTGGAGCAGGCGCTGGTGGCCTTCAAGAACGGCGGCCCTTTGGGCGTTGGGTTCAACCAGAGCATCCAAAAATACAATTATCTGCCTGAGGCGCACACGGACTTCATTTTCGCCATCGGTGGCGAGGAGTTCGGCTTCCGCTTCTCAATCATCATATTGCTGGCGTTCGCAGTGATACTTGTGTGTGGAATGCTGATCAGCATGCGCGCGCCTGACCGGCTCGGGCGCCTGCTGGCTTTCGGCATGACCCTGCTGCTGGTTTTTCAGGCTGTGTTCAATATCGGCGTTGTCACTGACTGCCTGCCGACAAAAGGTTTGGCCTTGCCTTTCATCAGTTACGGCGGAACCAATCTGCTCGCGGCGCTTTTCGCGGTGGGAACGCTTTTCAATGTCGGCAGGCACATCGATGTTTTTGACGAGCGCATGCACACGCAGGTGGTCAAGAACGCCGCGATCCAAGTGTGATGCCGTGCGGTCCACGCTCTTCAAAGGGCATGGTTGAAACGGCGTTGCCATCAGGCTGAGCGCGATAAATTAGAGAAAGGGCAATCATGGCTGGCATTTTTAAGGCATACGACATTCGGGGTGTTTACGGTAAAGATCTCGACGGCGAGACGGCCTATAAGATAGGCCGGGCTTTCGTGACCTTCACCGGCGCGCGCAAGGTTGTGGTGGCGCGTGATATCCGTCCGCACTCTGAACCGCACTTCACGGAGCTGGCGCACGGGATTACCGAGCAGGGCGCGGATGTCATCGACATCGGCTATGGATCAACGCCGATGTCGTACTTCGCCAACGGCACGCTGGGCGCCGACGCTGGCGTGATGATAACCGCATCGCACAATACCG